>JAISHU010000100.1 GCA_031262385.1 Mediterranea sp. (in: CFB group bacteria) | reverse complement strand
TTTTTCATAATATTTATTTAAGGTTAGAATTAGGTTAACATGTATCACTTATTATCTCTTTTGCAAACCACTCGTGAGAGCAGTTTGCAAAAGGGTAATAAACTTCTTAAAAAACTTCTGCTTTCCATCCTTTCCGCCAAATAAACTCCTTCTATAATTATATTTCAAATCACGGTGACGGCTTTCGTTAAGGAGCGGTGTAACCGTTACTATCGGCGACGGTATCTGCGTAGATGTGCCGTTTTAGAAATCGAACTCAAAATCGAAGTCGTCGTCGGCAGATACTTGGGGCGTTTCGAAGTCATCGAGCATGCGGCGATCTTTTTTGGTAGGGCGTCCCGTACCTTTGGCACGGTCGACGAAACCGCTGATGCGACTCAGTTCGAGTAGTTCGTACTGGTCGGGTGGGGTGACATTCTCCATTACTTCGGGAACTAATTTGGCGCTGATGCGCTTCTCAATGGCTTGTAATACTTTGAAAGAGTAGGTTATGGGTGGCTTACGCACCTGCACCACATCGCCGGGTTTCACCATGCGTGCGGCTTTGGCAGCACCTCCGTTAATGCTTACACGTCCTTTTTTGCAGGCTTCGGCGGCAATGGTGCGCGTCTTGAAAATGCGCACCGCCCACATCCATTTGTCTATCCTTGCTTCTGGCATTTGTTTTAGTTTTTAAGTTTTTGAGTACCTACGTCCTTACGTTTTAGTTCTTAAGTTATCGCATTCTCCTCCTTATCAGAGCCGGCATACAATTCAAGAACTTAAAAACTCACCTTTTATTGTACTGGTTCATTGTGATGGAGAGTCCGGCGAGGCAGAAACTCTTGATGATTTCTCCGGCAGCTTTGAGTCGTTCGGGCATGGTTTCCCAATCTTGGAGGGTAAAGCGTCCCAACACATAGTCCACCTGTCCGCCTTGCGGGAAATCGTTGCCGATGCCAAATCGTAAGCGGGCGTAGTCTTGTGTGCCCAATGTTTCGGCGATGTGTTTCAGACCGTTGTGTCCGGCATCGCTGCCTTTTCCTCTCAGTCGCAGAGTGCCGAAGGGTAGGGCGATGTCGTCTACTGCCACCAATAGATTCTCTTGGGGGATGTTTTCCTTTTGAAGCCAATAACGCACGGCGTTCCCGCTGAGGTTCATATAGGTCGAAGGCTTCAGCAGCAGAATCTGTCGCCCTTTCAGCGAGAAGCTTGCCGTAAAGCCGTAGCGTCCGTCGCTAAAAGTAGCGCCGGCATCTTTTGCCAATGCATCCACCATCATGAAGCCGATGTTGTGGCGGGTTTCGTGATATTCGGGACCGATGTTGCCCAGTCCTGCTATCAGATATTTCATTGTATTTACTTAATAGGATAAAAAGAAGGCTCAATAACCTTGCTACAATACGTGCAAGATTATTGAGCCGTAAAACTTTTCCGTATGATTAATTGCCGGCTGCTGCTGCGGCACCTCTTGCGGCGCGCGTCAGTTTAACCGTGCATACGACAGCTTCTTTTACATTCATCAGTTCCAGACCCTCGTACTGCAACTCACCTACTTTCACCGATTTGCCCAATCCGAGGTGTGCCACGTTGACAATCAGTCTTTCGGGGATAGCATCGTACAGAGCTTTCACCTTCAGTTTGCGAATTTGCAATACCAGTTTACCACCGGCTTTCACACCTTCGGCCAAACCTTCCATCTGTACGGGTACTTCGATAACGATAGGCTTTTTCTCGTCTATACGGCAGAAGTCAACGTGCAGAATTGTATCTTTAACAGGGTGGAATTGAATATCTTTCATGATGGCTTTGGTTTCTTTGCCGTCGATATTCAAGTTAACGATATACACATTGGGTGTATAAACCAAGTTGCGCAAGTTCTCTACGGGCACGGTGAAGTGTACGTTTTCTCCATAACCGTAAAGTTCGCAAGGTACTCCACCTTCTTTGCGGATGCCTTTCAAGGCTCTTGCCTGTTCCGAGGAATGTTCTGCAATGGTTCTTGCAGTTCCTTTTACTTCAATACTTTTCATTTTAAAAATTGTGTTACTCTAAAATTAAGTTGTTTGGCGCTTAATTCACCATCACACGATGCGGGTAACCCCGCTTTGATGTTGCAAAAAGCGGGGCAAAAGTAGTGCTTCTTTTTGATATGTCAAAGAGTTGGCTCTTCGAAATCAACATCTATGGTTATTTTTTCGGAGATTTCCGGCAGTTCGTCCTCTTCACTCTTCGGAGTGTCCGCTTTTTCTTTGTCGGAATTGCCCGTAGCCACCGTTAAAGCTTCTTTCAGACCGTCGAAAAACTTATCAAAATCTTCTTTATACAAGAATATTTTATGCTTCTCAAAACTTACTTGTGCATCTTCTCCTTCGCCAATCACAATCTTTTTGCTTTCGGTGATAGTGAGAAACAACTCGTTCTTTCTATTCTTCTTTACATCCATATAATAGATGCGCTTCCCCGCTTTGATAGACTTCGAAAAGATAATATCTTCCATGACAATTGCATATTTAGTTCATAAAATGGCTTCAAATGTGATGATTTTTTTTGAACCGCCCAAAGAAAGCTCAAAGAAAATGCAATGTAAGTGCCTCAAGCCCTTAAAAAATGTAATTTATTTGTTTAGTCAAAGATAAAATACCTACTTTTGCAACTCGTTAATAATTGTATTTTAGAGTAAACAAAATTATGATTAACAGAGTTCTTATCCGTATTAAGATTATACAGTTGGTATATGCTTATTATCAAAACGGAAATAAAAATTTAGACTCAGCAGAGAAAGAACTATTCTTTAGTTTATCTAAAGCGTATGATTTGTATAATTACTTGCTGATGCTTATAGTAGCTATTACAACGTATGCGCAAAAGCGCATTGAGGCAGCCAAATCGAAGCACTCGCCTACCGCTGAGGAGTTGAATCCAAACATGAAATTCGTGGAAAACAAGTTCGCCCTGCAACTGGAAATCAACAAGCAGTTGCTGGACTTTGCCGCTACACAAAAGCGTACATGGAATAATGACGAAGATTTTGTGAAGGGGTTGTACGAGCAAATTGCCGACTCGGACATTTACAAAGCTTATATGGCTTCCGAAGACAATTCGTATGCCGCCGACCGCGAATTGTGGCGCAAGTTGTACAAAACTTACTTGTTTAATAATGCTCCGCTGGATGCGTTGCTCGAAGAGCAAAGCCTTTATTGGAACGACGACAAGGAAATAGTCGACACCTTTGTGCTGAAAACCATTAAACGTTTCGACGAGAAGAACGGAGCCAATCAGGATTTGTTGCCCGAATTTAAGGACGACGAAGATCAGGAATTTGCACGCCGCTTGTTCCGCCGCTCCATATTGAACGGCGATTACTATCGTCATCTTATCAGCGAAAATACACGCAACTGGGAATTAGACCGCGTTGCCTTTATGGATGTGGTGATTATGCAATGTGCGTTGGCTGAACTGTTGAGTTTCCCCAATATCCCGGTAAGCGTGACGTTGAACGAATACGTTGATATTGCCAAGGTGTACAGCACCGTCAAGAGCGGAAGCTTTGTAAACGGTACCTTGGACGGCATCGTCAACCAACTGAAAAAAGAGGGAAAGCTGCAAAAAGCATCCTTTTCGCCCTCCGGTAAATAAAGAATAAACTAATTACTTAAAAAATAACGTTATGAACTTAATGACTGTATGTTTGCAAGCTGCAGCTCCTGCCGGAGGTGCTTTGGGTGGAGGTTCCATATGGATTCTCATGATAGCGATGTTTGCTATCATGTACTTCTTTATGATTCGTCCGCAAAACAAAAAACAAAAAGAGGTTGCCAATTTCCGCAAATCTCTTCAAGTGAATCAGAAGGTGATTACAGCCGGAGGCATTCACGGTACTATCAAGGAAATCAACGACAACGACGTGATGCTGGAAATCGCCTCGAATGTGAGAATAAAGATTGATAAAGGCTCTATCTTCGGGGCTGCTGCCGATGCCAATCAAGCGCAAGCTGCCAAGTAAAAACTACGTATTATAATGTCGAAACGTGGGTACCGGATACGACGTATTTACATTAAAGCGTTGCATGTAATGAAGAACTTTCTGCTTAGTACACAAAGCAGAGAGTTCTTTCTTTTTGTGTTTTTCTTCCTCGTTGCTGCCGGATTTTGGTTGCTTCAGACGCTCAATGCCGAGTACGAAGCCGATTTTACTTATCCCGTCAAACTGCGGGGAGTTCCCAAAGATGTCATCATCACCTCCGAACCTACCTCCGAACTGCATGTACGTCTGCGCGATCGGGGTACGGTGCTGTTCAACTATCTTCTCACCAAGAAGAAATATCCCGTAAACATCGAGTTTGCCGATTACAAAGCGGGGGACGGCAATCATGTGCGCATTCTTTCTTCGTCGCTCGAAAAGAAGCTGCTTGCTCAACTGAACGTCTCCACCCGCGTGATTTCGTTTACGCCCGACACGCTGGATTTTATCTACGCGGCAGGTGCATCCAAACGAATACCGGTAGCATTGCAGGGTCGTGTGAATGCCGAACGGCAGTACTACATTACCGATACCATTTTCACTCCCGATTCCGTGCAGGTGTATGCGCCGCAAAATGTACTCGATACTCTTGAGGTTGCCCGCACACAACAGGTGCTGTGGGATAATATCGTAGATACGCTGAAGCGGACGTTACCGTTGATGCCACCTCGTGGAGCCAAGTTTGTTCCGTCGACGGTCGATTTGGTCTTACCGGTGGATGTCTATACCGAAAAGACCGTGGAGGTGCCTGTGGAAGGAGTTAACTTTCCCGCAGGTAAGCTGCTTCGAACCTTTCCCGCCAAAGTCAGCATCATCTTTCAGGTGGGTTTGAAGCATTTCCGGCACATCAGTGCCGACGATTTTCACATCGAAGTGGCGTACGACGAACTTACCGGCGCGGATAAATGCACGCTGAAACTCAAAACAGTTCCCAAAGGGGTGCGCAATGTACGCATCGAACCTGCGCAAGTGGATTTCCTTATCGAACAAGTTACTCCCGACAATGGCTATTAAAATAGGTATCACCGGCGGCATCGGCAGCGGTAAAAGCGTCGTGTCGCATCTGTTGAGTGTAATGGGCGTGCCCGTTTATATCTCGGACATCGCCTCCAAACAACTAACGGTGTTCGACCCCGACATTCGCCGCGAACTGACGGACTTGGTCGGTGCGGAGGTTTATGACGGTCGCACGCTCAACAAAGAGTTGTTGGCACGCTATATGTTTGGCAATCCCGAACACCTGCATGCCGTCAACGCCATTATTCATCCGCGTGTGCGCGATGACTTTCGCGATTGGGCGGAACAGCATGCCTCCGAACCGTTGGTGGCTATGGAATCGGCAATCTTAATCGAAGCAGGCTTTGCCGGCGAAGTCGACAAAGTGGTAATGGTGTATGCTCCCGAAGAGGTGCGCATTCGTCGTGCCATGCAGCGCGACGGTGCAACACGCGAACTCGTTGAACGGCGGGTGCGCAGCCAAATGAGCGACGAAGAGAAGCGCAAGCAAGCAGATTTCGTCATCGTCAATGCCGACGATACCCCCCTTATGCCGCAGGTTTTGCAGTTGATAGCATCGCTATCCGGAAATATTCCTTACCTTTGCCGCCCGACAAAGTAACACCTTATATATAAGAACAAATTATGTTGAAGACTATTTTATCCATCTCCGGTAAGCCGGGGTTATACAAACTTATTTCGCAGGGAAAGAACATGCTGATAGTAGAATCGCTGTCGGACAAGAAGCGCTTCCCCGTACACAGTGTGGAGAAAGTTATTTCATTGGGCGACATTGCCATGTACACCGATGCCGATGATGTGCCGTTGAAAGATATACTCACCACCATGGTAGCCCAAGAGAACGTCGCTCCTCTAACACTCGATTTGAAGAAAGTCTCCTCGGACGAACTGCGTACCATGTTTGCCGGAATATTACCCGCATACGACCGCGACCGCGTACATCCGTCGGACATTAAAAAACTATTTTCGTGGTATAACCTGCTTGTCGAAAGTGGCATCACCAACTTCGAAGACGAAAAAACCGAAAACGAAAAGAACGAAGAATAACGGAAATATATTACCGTCATCTCGCGCACGCGTTTGCAGCACAAACTGCAAACGCGTGCGTTTTTTTTGTGTATGTACACAAAATCCTCCTACAAAATAGAACCCCGATTTTTGCCTTCAGCTCTTCATTCGGCTCGCAACATGTTATCGGATAGCGAGTTCGGCTGACAGATATACCCTGAAAGTAAAAAATCCGCATTCAGACGGCGTTTTTTAATAAGTAAGTGTCTTTACGGAGATGCGGAAAAAAAACAATGAATTGTCGACCGGAAAACAATGAATTAAAATTTATGTCCGTTTGTAAAGCGGGCACAGAGCGAGATGTGAGCGGGCACAGCGAGATGCGAATGGGCTCGTACAGTAATACGTAAACTCTAATTTATCTGTCAGCGCACCGCACCCATTAGCATATGGGTATATTATCATATTGGTGTATTATTTCCTGTTTGTATATCACAATGTCACAATATTGCGCTTTCTGCTAACTCGCACTTTGAAGAAAACATGCCTTTAAACCGCACGCTATACGTTGTCTTCCGCTACTCAACAAACCAACTCTGCGAAAATAACGAATCAACTCCGCGGAAACAATGAACTGTCTCTGCGGAAACAACAAACTGCCGACGCGAAAACAATGAATCAACTGCGACCTTAGCAAATTATCCCGGCAAGTTAGTCTGTATATCCCGGCAAATTGTTGCGTTATCTCGGCAAGTTAGCGCGATAACTTGCCGGGATAATTTCGATAACCTTCTTTTTGGGGAGTTTTTTCGCGCTGAACGTGCTTTTTGTTTCTTGACATTATTTCTTCATATCTTTCTGTGAGTATGCGTATTAAGGTGCTATTTTTACATAGTTTAACGCGCTACAGTGCCAACGAAAGCCACGAGCCGTCCTTCAGTCCGAAATAAGCCCGTTTTTCGAGGCTTCGTTTGACGTTTTGACACTTTGATAATAATAATGTGCTAATGAGGCATATTAGCACATTATTAAACTCTAATTTATCGCACCAACATACGTCTCTGCGGAGTCGCTTACCAATTCAAAAATGTGGCTGAAAGCGGATTTTTTACTTTCAGGGTATATCTTTCAGTCGAACTCGCTATCCGATAACACGCCGGCAATCCGGCTG
>JAISHU010000074.1 GCA_031262385.1 Mediterranea sp. (in: CFB group bacteria) | reverse complement strand
GATAAAAACATTCAATATCCTTCGTATTATATCTATCTGCATCTCTACAAAGATTTTTTTGCTAAACATGTGGAACCAATTATGGTTACACAAGGTTCCTATAACAATGATTTGCAACTATTTGATGAGTTATCCTTGAAGATGTTTCCACCTCTGTCTAAGCGGCTTTTATTAAAGAATTGCATGCTTGGTATTAATGAGCATTTTTCGGCAGCCGACATCAACAAATATCTCGATAAGTATGTCGCTGCGACCAATGATAGCATACTATATAAGGAAACCATCGAAAAATACAATCTTTCTGCCGATGCCGACCAGCTCTTGTTGCAAGACATACAGGGTAACGCCTTTAGTTTGCAACAACTACTGACGAAGTACAAAGGAAAAGTTCTCTATATTGATTTCTGGGCAAGTTGGTGTGCTCCCTGTCGTGCTGAGATGCCCCCGGCAAGCAAACTACGGAAGCAGTTGGCTGACAAAGATGTGGTCTTTGTCTACATGGCTTGGAACGACAGCGAAGAAGCATGGGCAAAGGCTGCCAAAAACGAAGGGTTGGCGGAACTGCCTACCAGTTACTTCATCCGGAACTCAAAGAACAGCAAGTTTCTCCGACAAATCGAATTGGAACTTATTCCCCGCTATATCATTTTAGATAAAGAGGGTAAGTTGGTAGAGATGAATGCACCGCGCCCAAGCAGTGAGGCGATAGTAGGAACGTTAGCTAAATATTGGTGAAAAACAGATAGACGGACTTCGCCGGATGTGGTATCACCTTAATACCCTGTTCTTCATCTCCAGATATTTATTTATCACATCTATCGATAAGTTTTGCGGGGTGGTAAGCAGTGCAAAGATGCCGTACTGTTTGAGGGTACCGGCGATAAGTCGTTGCTCGAAGGCAAACTTCTCGGCGATGACATGACGGTAGTAAGCTTCGGTACTGTGGTCGGGCGGTGTGTCGATGTAGTTTTTTAGGTCGGCATCTTCAAAGAACACCACCAGTAGGTAGTGGCGGCGGTTGAGCCGTTTGAGGTAGGGTAACTGTCGGTGCAGACTACCCATGCCTGCGAAGTTGGTGTAGAGCACCAGCAGGCTACGCTTGGTAACATGTTTCTCTATGTGTACACACAGCGCAGAGAAGTCGGTTTCGCCGAAAGTGGTGGTTTGGGCATACAGATTCTCTTGCAGCGTTTGCATCTGCCCCGATTGTTTGGAGGCGGAAACAAAGCTGTCGAAGTGCTCGTCGAAGGTAATCAGTCCCGCCTTGTCGTCTTTGCGGATGGCAACGTACGACAGCACCAGCGAGGCGTTAATGGCATAGTCCAGCAGCGTCATGTCGCGGAACGCTTGTTGCATTACCCGTCCTTTGTCTATCACATTATAAATCTGTTGCGAACGCTCGTCTTGGAACACATTTACCATAAGTTCGTGGCGACGGGCACTGGCTTGCCAGTTAATGGTGCGATAGTCGTCGCCCGGCACATACCCCTTAATCTGTTCGAACTCGGTATGGTTGGCTATGCGTCGGATGCGCTTGATACCCAGTTCGGTGAGGTTGTTGCTGATAGCCAACAATTCGTACTGCCGCAACATCAGGTACGAGGGGTACACCTTGATGTTTTGCGGCATGCCACAGGTGTATCGGCGCAATACCAAACCCAAACGGTGGGCAGCGAACACCCGTATGAAGCCAAACTCATACACGCCTCGGGTAGTAGGGCACAGGTGGTAGCGGATGGTTTTCGACATGCCGGCAGGCAGCCGGGTACGGAAAGAGATGTTGCGTTGTTGAAACACAGGAGGAGTCTCGTCTATCACCTCTATTTTTACAGGGAAAGAATAACTGCTTTCCAAGCGAATGTGGACACTGTTGTCGTCGCCGTTAGAGAAACGTTCGGCACATCGACGTTCGGCACGAATGCCTTGTTTGTGATAGAGCAAGGCGACGTCGGCGATGACCGCCACGAGCAGTGCGACAACCAGCCATTGCCCTACCCAAAAGAGTGGGGCGTAGAGATATCCGCCGGCTATGATAAGGATAACCGAAGCAAAAACAATATAGAAACGTCGACTGAGGTACATCTTATTGGGGAACTTCTACTTTGTCTATTAAACGTGCGGTAACTTTTGCCGGCGAGAGTCCTTCCATTTCGGCTTCGGCTGTGAGTATCAGGCGATGTTGAAGCACAGAGGGAGCCATTCGTTTGATGTCTTCGGGTGTCACAAAGTCGCGTCCTCCCAGCAATGCATACGCTTTAGAGGCTTGCAACAGAGCAACTGATGCACGGGGCGAAGCGCCCAGATAAACCGCTTTGCTGTTGCGCGTCTGTTGCACTATCAAGGCGATGTAACGCAGCAAGGTACTTTCCACAAATACCTCGTTGGCAAGTTGTCGCAGCGATAGCAGTTGGGCTTGGGTAATCACGGGGGTAATATCCTTGAGGGCGGTGAGGCGTGCGTTGGTGTGGTGACGTTCCAAGATGTTCACCTCTTCGTCCGTCGAGGGGTAGCCCATGTTGATTTTCATCAGAAAGCGGTCTAACTGTGCTTCGGGCAGCTTGTACGTTCCCTCTTGTTCAATGGGATTTTGCGTAGCAAAGATTGTGAAGAGTTCGCCCATGTGGTGAGTGGTGCCGTCGATGCTGACCTGTCGTTCTTCCATGACTTCGAACAGCGCCGACTGCGTTTTAGCCGGGGCACGGTTAATCTCGTCAACCAATACCAAGTCGGCAAACACAGGTCCGGCATGAAAGTCAAACACATTGTCCTTCATATTAAATACGGTGGTACCCAGCACGTCGCTCGGCATCAGGTCGGGAGTAAACTGTATGCGGCTGAAGCGTGCGTCGATAAGTTGAGCCAACAGGCGTGCCAGCAACGTTTTTGCTACGCCGGGTACGCCCTCTATCAATACATGTCCGCCGGCAAGCAAGGCGGTGAGGGCAAGGTCAACGGTGTTCTCTTGTCCGACGATGACGGTTGCTATGCAGGCTTTGAGTTGCGCTATCTGGGTGACGAAGCGCGATAAATCCATTCTTTCGGAGGTGATGTCTGTCATAAAAAAGAGTATTAAATATGATTGATGATGTTATTCATTTCGTCGATAAAACGCTTCATTGCGTCGGTATCGATGCTTTGTGCACCGTATATTACCGGACGGATGCGGCGTACGAATGTTTCGAGACGAGCGGCATCCATACCTGTTTTGCGTGCCAGACGCTCGATGGTGTGGCTGTCTTGAGTGACGTCGTCGATGTCAACCTGTACCTCCCTACGCAGTGTTTCGGCAAAGTAGGTAAACTTCTTGCGTACCAAGTCGGCAGGGTCTTTCTTCTGAGAATAGAGGGTGCCGATCAACTCGATAAACTCTAACTGTCGGTTTTGTGGCGGGCGTATCATCGGTATGGGGCGTACGCGGCGTCGGGCTGTAAAGAACATAAAGAGCACAATGGCAAGCATACAAAGATAGAGTGCCCACCGCAGCGGCGGATGTTCGAGCAAGTAACGCAAGGGTGAGGGAGAGGCTTGTGCGGAGAGTGGTATGTAGGCTTCGGTGCGTACCACAGGCAAATTGCCTAATTGTGCCATTAAGCGAAACAGATATGCCGACGTGTTGCCCTCGATAACGCCGTAATTGGTAAAGAGTAGCGGGGTGGACGAGAGGATGATTTCGCCTTTACCCCACGAACGTGCTACGGCTATCAGCGGGTGGTTGTTGCGGTACAAATCTTTTTCTGCCAACAGACGTATGTGTAGAGAGTCTTCGCGGTTCAACCGGCTTATGTGTTGGGAACCGTTGAAGTGTAGTGCCGACCCGCTAAACGGACGGAAGATAGGATAGGCGGCAGCCGGATAGAGAGAGTCGCCAATCCAGCAAAGAGACTCTTTAGTGAAGTTGTCGGGATTGTATTCCAACAGACTTCGCGCCGAGAAGTGCTTATAGCCACTTCGGATGTGCAGGGTGTCGGACAGCCGATATCCAAAGTCGGCTGCTGCTATCAAGATACGACATCCGCGATGTGCCATAGATAATAAGGTGTTTACGTCTAATTCGCTAAAGTCGGCATGTTCGGTTAGCACAACGATGCCTATCGGCGATACCGAATCGTTTTGGTTGAGCATGTAGAATGTCTCGCGCGAGGTACGATACCCACTTGGCAGAGATGTTGCAAACAGACTGTCCAACAGTCTTGCCCCCAACGGCTGCTCGTCGTAATGGGCAAAGGTGGGATTCCAAACAAACTTCTTGGGCATGCGATACTCTATGGCAAAGATCACCAGCAGCATGATGACGATGCCGACGATAAACAGACGGCTACCTTTCATACCTCACCTCCTTTCGTATTGTGGGGAGTGTCGGCGGCAGCAGCAAGGTCGCCAAACAAACCACGTTGTAACTCCGTCATGGAGTGATACAGTTCGGCGGTAGCTTCGAAGTTGCCGTAGCGAATGCGTAAGAAAAGGTAGGTAAGCTTTTCCAATGCGGGTTGCGGCACTTCGCGCAGATACTCGGTAGGGGTCTTGTAAAGCTCCCAGCGGATAAGTTGCGCATCGCTGAGTTGCTTCAAGGTTTGCAGATATAGCAGGCGCATTGCTTCGCGATAGTCGTGTGCCGCAAGTGCATCGGCAATGGCATGCGGAAAGTCCACTCCATAAATGGTATCTTCGGTAACCCGGTAGGGCATCCGCGAGGTGCGATTACCCACAAACAAGCCGATGTTCTTCTTGTACACCATCCAAATGACAGCGGCAACCAACAACACGCCCAAGGTGATTAAGATAAGTTTGGCATACTGCGGGGCTATGTTGCTACTGTTGAACAGACGGTACAGCCATTCGTCTATCTGACGCATCAGCCACTCCCAGAAGTTGACTTCGGGAGTAAACAGCTCGCGGTTGTATTGGTAGCGGGGCATCGATTGCCATTGGGCTACCAGCGCAGTGTCTATTACGAGGGTGTCGCCGGGTAATCTGTCTAACATAGGGACCGTATTCTCGCTTGTTACAGGTTGTCGAAGTTGTCGATGTCGCTTACCACCGTCACACTGTCGGTCACTTCGGAGGCGTGTCCGTATTGATAGGCGATGCCTACAATGCCGAAGAGGGTGGTGATGTAAGAAGCGTATAACATAAGGATAGTGCCTACGTACTGCACCATGTTTACCCATACGGGTGTGTTGGCTACCGCCTGCGGGTCGGAGAGGGTAAACATTCCCTTTGCCACAAGGACAATCGTCAAAGGTATCGAAACGATGCTTTGCAACAAAGAGGCAATCAGACCCATTACCAAAAGGATAAGGAAAGTACCTCCCCATGTGCGGAATCCCATATTGAATGCACGAGGTATGGCGTCAAACAGAGGTATATCTTCGAATACGTAGGTGGGCACAGTCAACGTGGCGGCTATGCAAAGTACCAAGAACAGAGGCACGGTCAGCGCCAGCGTCCACAAAGAGAAATAAGCCGCTAATCCCATTAACAACAGATAGATGCAGATAAAGAAGAAGAGGGTGATGCCCAGTATGAATATCCGCTTGGCACAATGTCCCATTAGGGAACCGAAATCGTGGAAGGTGATACCCTCCAATCGCTCTTCGCGTCGGTTATACAACTGTATGAGTGCATAGAACAGGGCACTGAGGGCAAGCATGGCAAGGGTGCTCAAGGCGAAATTGAGTAAATAATTGCCCAGAAGCGATAGCATCTGCGTTTGGACCATAGCAAATGCCGAACTGTTCATGAAGAGTTCCATTTGTGGAACGATACTCCTCAGGCTGCTATACGTCAAGCTTTGTATAAGGATGACGGGCAATATCAGGTAGGTGGCATACTTGAACAGCGGTTTCCAATTCTCTCGGATAAAGTCGAACGAAACGGTGAGCTTTTCGCTGAAATTACGTTTGCCGTACAGGGCGATTTTGGGACGTTGTACATTCATAGTTGTTTTTTCTTATGGGGTAAATAGATATAATAGAAGATAATAAACGCAAGTGAAGCCAGTATTACGCCCAGCCTGAGCCATGTGGGCAGATGTGTGTGGCGGGTGATGAATCCTTCGATGAATGCCGCCAGAATAATCAACGGGATGCCGCTTACCGCTATTTTCAATCCTCGTTTGGCACTGCGGCGGAACGATTCTATGCGGGTATAAGTGCCCGGAAACAGCCATCCGCTACCCAAAGCCAATCCCGCTGCACCCTCAACAATGATAGTCGATATCTCAAGGGTGCCGTGCAACCAAATGGCAAGCATCGATTCGCTCAGCAGGTGTTGCTGGTAGAAAAAGGTCTGGAAGGCACCCAACATAATGCCGTTCTGCAACAAGATATAGCCGGTGCCGAAGCAAGAGAACAGTCCCATGGCAAAGGTGAGAAAAGATACCCGGATGTTGTTGAAGGCGATAGCCAGAAACATAGGTGTCTCGGATGTATTGCCATATACGCCCATAGGAGTGCCGTTGGCAATGTTGTGTAAGGTCATATCTACGTAACTGTCGCCCATAATGAGGCGCACAAACGAGGGGTCGTTCAACGAAGAGAGTATGCCTATGCCCACGCTGGCAAAAAAGATAAGGAAAGAGGCAAGCAGTTCCCGCCGTGCATTGTACACGGTAGCAGGCACTTCGCGGCTCCAAAAGGTGAGGATACGCGACCATTTTTCGCGTTTGTTGCGATAGATTGTATGGTGTAACGCCGAAGAGAGATTATTCAGGTAGATAGTGATGCGCGACTGTGGGAAATGGGTCTGAGAGAACGAAAGGTCGGCTGTGAGGTCGGTGTATGCATCGGCAAGCATGTCGGGCGACTTGGCGGATGTCTGTTCGATAAGCTCTTCCATAGCTTTCCATTTATCTATGTTTTGTCGGATAAATGCGGTCTCTTTCATATATAGATACTGTATGGTGTTTATTGGTAAAATGTAAGGAAATTATTTGTTGATGCGGACAAAAGTAAAACAATATTATTATATTTGCAATTAAAATGAATAAAATAATCAGTCATGGCAGAATCTACGATCCTTACCGGTCAGTTTGTTCGTATCTATCAAACTCCCGCCAGCTTGGGCGAGCGTATCATTGCATGGATTATCGATGCGATTTTTATAAGCATTTATATCTATGGAACCGTTGCGTTGCTCAACCGTGTTTACCTAAGATTCAATACCTTTATCGTTATTCTATTGCTTGGTTTATACCTGCCTGTGCTGATGTATCCGTTTCTATGCGAACTGTTTAATAGGGGGCGTAGCTTAGGTAAGTGGTTGATGCATATACGGGTGGTGAAGGTCGACGGTTCTACTCCCGGCTTGGGCGACTATCTGCTGCGATGGTTGTTGCTACTTGTTGATTTGGTGCTTACCGGTGGTTTGGGGGCTATATTTATATTGTTTACCAAGAACAATCAGCGACTGGGCGACCTTGCAGCCGGTACAATGGTGATAAAAGAGAAAAACTACAAACGCATCCATGTAAGCTTGGACGAATTTTATTATTTGTCCGACGGTTATCAACCCTCCTATCCGCAAGCTTCCGACCTCAGCGTCGAACAGGCGAACCTCATCATTCGTACACTGGAGATAAGCAAGGAGAAAATGCGCCGCAAACTGGTGTTTCAGCTTGCACAAAAGGTACGGCATTCGTTGGCTATCCATTCGCATTACGAGAATGAAGAAGAGTTCTTGCATACACTGTTGCGCGACTATCAATATTATGCACAAGAGGAATGGTAAGTGAATCTCCTGTTTTCGCATCATAATGTCACAATATTGCGCTTTCTGCTAACTCGTACTTTGCGAAAAACGTGCCTTTAAACCGCACTCGATGCATTATCTCCCACTACTTAACGAACCAACTCGGCGGAAACAACGAATCAACTCGGCGGAAACAACGAATCATCCGCACGGAAACAACAAACTGTCCGCACGAAAACAACGAATCAACTGCCGGCTTAGCAAATTATCCCGGCAAGTTAAGCTGTATTTCCCGCCGAATTGTTGTGTTATCCCGGCAAGTTATCGCGCTAACTCGGCAAGATAATTTCATAAAGTCCTTTTTGGGACTGTTTTTTCGCGCTGAAGGCGCTTTTAGTATTTTGACATAATTTCCTCATATCTTTCTGTGAATATGCGTGTTAAGGTGCTATTTTTACATAGTTTAACGCGCTATACTCGCACGAAAGTCACGAAGCCGTACTTTCGTCCGAAATATGCCTGTTTTTCGAGGGTTCGTTTGACGTTTTGACATTTTGATAAGGAGCGCATCGCTCCATACAAACGATAAAAAGAGAGCGTGTCCCCGCACCGAAGTGTGGAGACACGCTTTGCTTTTAAATAAGGAAACCTGCTGTTATTCGGCAGTGCTCCAATCTTCGGCAGCCATACGTTTGTAGCTCTTGAAGCGCCACTTGGCGTTGTCTTCGGCAGCTTGGAACAATTCGGCGGCTTCGGCAGGATATTGCTTCAATACCGATGAGTAGCGCACTTCGCTCTTCAGGAAGTCTTGGAATGCGCTCCAGTCGGGTTCTTTGCTATCCAGTGTGAAGGGGTTCTTACCTTCGGCTTCCAACGCGGGGTTGTAACGCCACAGATGCCAGTAACCGCATTTCACAGCCTTTTCCTCTTCGGCTTGACTCTTGCCCATACCCAGTTTCAAACCGTGGTTGATACAGGGCGAGTAGGCGATGATAAGCGACGGACCGGGATAAGCTTCGGCTTCGCGGATGGCTTTCAGCGTTTGAGCTTGGTCGGCGCCCATAGCGATTTGTGCCACGTAAACGTAACCGTAGGTGGTTGCCATCAGACCGAGGTCTTTCTTGCGGATGCGCTTGCCGGCAGCGGCAAACTTAGCAATGGCACCCAGCGGGGTAGACTTGGACGACTGTCCGCCTGTGTTGGAGTAAACTTCGGTATCGAGTACGATGATGTTTACATCTTTACCGCTGGCAATAACATGGTCGAGACCACCGTAGCCTATGTCGTAAGCGGCACCGTCGCCACCGATAATCCACTGGCTGCGTTTCACCAGATATTGTTGCAGGGCGGCAATCTGCTTGCAGTGGTTGCACTCGTTCTTGGATGCTTCTACCATGGGGATAATCTTAGCGGCAAGCTCTTTGGTCTTGTCGGCATCCAACATGTTGTCAATCCACTCTTGGAAGGTGGGTTTGTAGGCTGCGGGACAGCAGTCGGCGGCGATGGCAGCAGTCATGATGTCAACCAGACGTGCACGCATCTTTTCGTTCGCCAGTTCCATGCCGAGACCGAATTCACAGAAGTCCTCGAACAGCGAGTTAGCCCATGCGGGACCGTTACCTGCTGCGTTGGTGGTGTAAGGAGTGGAAGGTACCGAACCCGAGTAGATAGACGAGCAACCTGTTGCATTGGCTACCATTTCGCGGTCGCCGAACAGTTGCGTAATGAGCTTAACGTACGGAGTTTCGCCGCAACCCGAGCAAGCGCCCGAGAATTCGAACATCGGCGTGGCAAACTGCGAGTTTTTAACGTTGGCTTTTATATCTACAAGGTGTTGCTTGCTGCTAACCTTGTCGGCGCAGTATTCCCAGTTGGGTACTTGCGGCAGTTGGCTTTCCAGATGTTTCATCTCCAAAGCTTTGCCACCCTTCTTGGGATTACCCGGGCAGATGTCGGCACAGTTGCCGCAACCCAAACAGTCGAGTACGCTCACTTGAATGCGGAAGGTCATGCCGTCGAACTGCTTGCCTATAGCCTTGAGTGATTCGAAGTTGGCACCCTTTTGTTCTGCCTCGTCGAGTACAAACGGACGGATAGAAGCGTGCGGACAAACATATGCGCACTTGTTACACTGAATACAGTTTTCGGCATTCCATTCGGGAACGAAAGCAGCTACACCGCGTTTCTCGTAAGCGGCTGTACCTTGGTACCATGTACCGTCTTCGATGCCTTTGAAGGCAGATACCGGCAGCAAGTCACCGTCTTGTGCGTTGATAGGACGAACTACTTCGTTGATGAAAGCAGGGTCGTTGTTGACTGCCGGAGCTTCGTCGGGCAGGCTAGCCCATGCGGGGTCAACGGTCAGTTGCTTGTATTCACTGCCACGGTCAACGGCTGCATAGTTCTTGTTAACGATGTCTTCGCCCTTCTTGCCGTACGACTTCACAATGAATTTCTTCATTTGCTCTACCGCCAAGTCAACAGGGATTACCTGCGTGATGCGGAAGAATGCCGATTGGAGAATGGTGTTGGTGCGGTTGCCCAAACCGATGGCTTGCGCAATCTCTGTGGCGTTGATATAATATACGGAGATGTTGTTCTTGGCAAAGTACTTTTTCACCTTAACGGGAAGATTCTTGGCAAGCTCTTCGCCCTCCCAGATGGTATTGAGCAGGAACGAACCGTTTTTACGCAAACCGCGAGTTACGTCGTACAGGTGCAGATAAGCTTGTACGTGGCAAGCTACGAAGTTGGGTGTGTTAACCAAGTAGGTAGAGCGGATGGGCGTGTCGCCGAAACGCAAGTGCGAGCAAGTAAAACCGCCCGATTTCTTGGAGTCGTACGAGAAGTAAGCCTGACAGTATTTATCGGTGTTGTCGCCGATAATCTTGATGGAGTTTTTGTTGGCTCCCACCGTACCGTCGGCACCCAAGCCGTAGAACTTGGCTTCGTAGATGCTTTCGCCACCCAAGGCAAGCTCCTCTTCTTGAGGCAGCGAGGTAAAGGTAACATCATCAACGATGCCAATGGTGAATTGGTTTTTGGGCATAGGCATTGCCAAGTTCTTAAATACGGCAATGATTTGTGCCGGAGTGGTATCTTTCGAAGCCAATCCGTAGCGTCCGCCTACGATGACAGGAGCATCTTCTACGCCGTAGAAACAATCTTTTACGTCGAGATAGAGCGGTTCGCCGTTGGCTCCCGGTTCTTTGGTGCGGTCTAATACGGCAATACGTTTGGCAGTTTTAGGCACGGCAGCCATGAAATGTTTTGCCGAGAAAGGGCGATACAGGTGAACAGCCACCATACCCACCTTTTCGCCTTGTGAGCGCAGGTAGTCGATTGCTTCGCGAGCAGCTTCGGTCACCGAACCCATGGCAATGATGACGCGTTCTGCCTGGTCGTCGCCATAGTAATCAAACAAACCGTACTTGCGTCCGGTGAGTTTGGACAATTCGTTCATATACTCTTCCACAATGGCGGGTACGGCTTCGTAGAACTTATTGCTCGCCTCGCGGTGTTGGAAGAAGTGGTCGGGGTTCTCCGCCATGCCGCGTGCCACCGGTTTTTGCGGGTTCAGTGCGCGTTTGCGGAAGTCAAGCAGCGCTTCTTGGTCGATGAGTGGAGCCAAGTCTTCGTTTTCCAGCATCTCAATCTTCTGTACTTCGTGCGAGGTACGGAAGCCGTCGAAGAAGTTCACGAACGGAACGCGGCTTTTCAGTGTAGCCAAGTGAGCTACTGCGGCCAAATCCATAACCTCTTGTACGCTGCCTTCGGCGAGCATGGCAAAGCCTGTCTGGCGTGCCGCCATAACATCTTGGTGGTCGCCGAAGATGCTCAGTGCGTGCGATGCAAGGGTACGTGCCGACACATGGAAGACGCAAGGCAACAGTTCGCCTGCAATCTTATACATGTTGGGTATCATCAGCAGCAGACCCTGCGAAGCAGTGTAGGTCGTCGTCAGTGCACCGGCTTGCAACGATCCGTGTACGGCACCGGCAGCTCCGCCTTCCGATTGCATCTCTTGCACCAGAACGGTCTCTCCGAAGATGTTCTTACGACCTGCGGCAGCCCAATCGTCCACGTACTCCGCCATAGTCGAGGAGGGGGTAATGGGGTAGATAGCCGCCACTTCCGAGAACATATACGAGATATGTGCTGCGGCTTGGTTGCCATCACAAGTAATGAATTTTTTCTGTTTAGTCATAACTAAATTAATTATTAAAAATTGAACATTGATCAGTATAAAAAGCCAAACATCCAAAGGGGTATTTGGTTATGCGAATCCACGTGCTCTTTGTGCAACACATAGGTCACGTCGGGATGATTCTTTATCTTACAATCGTCTTTGCAAAGCTTGAACGACAGTGTGTCGTCAACCCTGAACGAACTGTTCTTCTCTCCTTTGTTTACCTTGTGGTCTTTCCACAGGGTGTTTACGAAGAAAGCTTCTATCACATCCATTTCGTTGGTCTGGGCAGAGTAGATAGGGTACATCAGGTTGGGGTTGTGCATGATAATCTTCGATGGTTTCTTGGGAAACTCTTCGCCTTGCGGATAGATAATATTGATGAGGCGTGCATCGGCAAGATATTTGATGTAGTTCATCACCGTGGCACGCGACGTTTGTATATCGCCTGCCAATTGACTTACGTTGGGAGCTTTCGAGCCGTCTACCGCCAGCAGGTACAGCAACTTTTTAATTTTGGAGAGGTATTTCAGTTCTATCTGTTTCAGCAGCAAGATGTCTACCTCTATCATCATATTCATGGTTTTCAGCAGATTCTCCGAGAAGTTGCGCTCCTCCAAAAAGAAAGGGTAAAAGCCATGGTGCAGATAGTCCTGCATATATTTCATGGGACTGACTTTGGCGCAGATGCCCTTGGCTATCCGGTCGTGATTCTGTAAGATGTCCGACAGCGAATAGGCGTGAAAGTGCATGTCCGTTTTCAAATTGAGGTATTCGCGAAACGAGAAGCCGCGCAGGTTGTAGCTGCTCACCACATCGCGCAAGTCGGGATTCTCTTCTTTCAAGCGCATCACGGACGAGCCGGTAAAGACAATTCGCAAGTTGGGGTATCTATCGTAGCAGGCACGCAGCTCTCTGCTCCAGTCGGGGTGTTTGAACACTTGGTCGATAAGCAGTACCTTGCCGCCCTGTTTTTCAAATTCACCGGCAAATTCCATTAAGCTGTGTGTGGAGAAATAGAAATTGTTCATGTTGATATAAAGACATGACGGGTCGGTGCCAAATTTCTCTTTGGCGTACTGCAATAAGAAAGTTGTTTTGCCTACACCCCGGGTACCTTTAATGCCGATGAGCCGGTCGTTCCAGTTGACTTCATCCATTAAATCACGACGAACGGGGGCATTGATATGCTCAACCAGATAAGTATGTGTACGGTAAAAAGCTTCCATATTCTTTGCGTGAATCTTTATACATGATAAAGAGACCTCTTGGACACCATAATATATAGTAGCCAAGCAAGGCTTCTAAACGGGTGGCAAAGATATACCCTTTTTATGAGTTTGCAAAGTAGAGATAGCAAAAAGAGTAAGAAACCGTTTTGAATTTATTGGAATATCTTCTTATTACTCATGCTTTGAGCCTCTTTTCGGTCTTATCTTCCTCTTTTACTCGTCAGTGAGCTGCGCTATCTTCCTCCTAAAATAGGAAGATAATCCTTGAAAATAGCTCTGCACTAAATTCAAAACAGTTTCTTACTCTATCCTACGCAGCACCACCGCAGTACGTGCCGGAATATAGAGCTTCAGCCACCCTTTGTTCTCTTTCGCATAGAGCGGGTCGAATAGGGTGAAATGCTTTACGCTGTCGTCGGCAAAGCCGTTACCGCCGTAGGTCGGGTTGTCGGTGTTCAGCAGCACTTCGTAGGTGCCGGGCGGAACCAGAAAGCCGTAGTCTGCAAAGGATTGTTTAGGGTTGAAGTTGAATACAAAGAGGTCGTCCTCACGCATGTAGGCAAGTATTTGGTCGCCGTCGTTGTGCCAAATCTCTTGGATAGGGGTCTTTTGAAATGCCGGCATCGTCTTGATTACCTTTAGCATGGCTGCATCGAAATCACCTAAATAGTGGTATGCCAAGTTTTTATTGTCGACCAAGTTCCACTGGCGACGGGCGTATTTGTACGACCATCCGTTGCCTTCGCGCGGGAAGTCTATCCATTCGGGATGCCCGAACTCGTTGCCCATAAAGTTAAGGTAGCCGCCGTTAATGGTGGTTGCAGTGAGTAAACGTATCATCTTGTGCAAGGCAATGCCGCGGTGCACGGTGTAGTTCTCGTCGCCTTTTTGCATGTGCCAGTACATATCGGCATCTATCAGGCGGAAGATAATGGTTTTGTCGCCCACCAGTGCCTGATCGTGGCTTTCGGTGTACGAAATGGTCTTCTCGTCTTTGCGGCGATTGGTTACTTCCCAGAAGAGACCGGAGGGCTTCCAGTCTTCGTCAATCTTCTCTTTGATAATCTTTATCCAGTAGTCGGGAATGTTCATCGCCATGCGATAGTCAAAACCATAGCCGCCGTCTGCGAAGGGGGCTGCCAATCCGGGCATACCCGACACTTCTTCGGCAATGGTAATGGCTTGTGGCTTTACTTGATGGATAAGCAGGTTGGCAAGTGTGAGGTAGCAAATGGCGTTGTCGTCTTGATGACCGTTGAAATAGCTGTCGTAGTTCACAAAAGCTTCGCCCAGACCGTGGCTGTAGTAGAGCATCGAGGTGACACCGTCGAAGCGGAAGCCGTCGAAACCGTATTCGTCCAGCCAATATTTGCAGTTGGACAGCAGGAAGTGCAGCACGGCATTTTTACCATAATCGAAGCAGAGCGAATCCCACGCCGAATGTTCGCGGCGCGCACCGGGATAGAAATACTGATTGGGGTCGCCGGCAAAGTTGCCCAGTCCTTCCACTTCGTTCTTTACGGCATGCGAGTGAACGATGTCCATAATGACGGCGATACCCATGGAGTGTGCCGCATCGATGAGTGCTTTCAGTTCGTCGGGGGTGCCGTAGCGCGACGATGCGGCAAAGAAGCTGGATACATGGTAGCCGAAACTGCCGTAGTAGGGGTGCTCCTGAATTGCCATTATCTGGATGCAGTTGTAGCCGTCGTGTGCGATGCGCGGTAGTATCTTTTCGCGGAACTCGTTGTAGCTGCCCACCTTTTCTTCTTGTTGCGCCATGCCGATGTGACATTCGTAAATAAACAGCGGGTTGGTGTCGGGGGTGAAATGTGTGTGACGGGGCACAAAAGGTTGGTCGGGTGCCCATACCTGTGCACTGAATATATGAGTCTGTTCGTCTTGTACCACACGGGTAGCCCACGCGGGGATGCGTTCGCCGTTGCCTCCTTCCCAATAGACCTTGAGTTTATAGAGGTCGCCGTGCTTTACCGTCTGTGTATCGAATGTAATCTCCCACACGCCGTTGTCCAAACGTTGCATCCGGAAGGTATCTTGTTCTTTCCAGTCGTTGAAGGTACCCACTACGAAGATTGCGGTGGCGTTGGGCGCCCATTCGCGAAAGACCCAACCGTGTGCGGTACGGTGCAGTCCGAAGTAGAGGTAGCCCGATGCAAAGTCGGAAAGAGATTGCCGTCCCCCGTCGGTTAGTTCGGCTTGTTTGTTTAGCACGTGTTGGTGTCGACCGTTGATAGCATCGCTATACGGCTCCAGCCACAGGTCGTTTGTTAGTATGCTCAGTTGATTGTTTTCCATTAGAGTATTGTTGTGTACAAAATTAGGCTCTTACTTTTACTACAATCTTTTTGGCTCCGGCGGCGGTGATGCCGGGTGCGTGTCCGTCTTGCGGAAAGAAGATAGTAAACATACCCGGGCGGACAACGAAATAATCGTGTGCCGTTCCTTCGAAGAAAGTGATGTCCTTTTCGGCATTGTAGGGTGCATCGTGCGGGGTACATGCCGATGCAGGCGTATAGCCCATCTCCTCGTTGTCGGTAAGCGGTATCTGAATGTCGATAAAGAGGTTGTGCGTCTCCAAGCGTGCTGTTTCCCGGGTTTTAGCAGTGGGGAATTGCACGTTTACCACCAAGTCGTTGCCTTGCAGTTCTATCTTGCCTTCTGCCAACTCTTTCAAGGAGTGGGTTTTGCAAAATTCCCAAAATTTGGGGAACAGCGGATGTAACGCTATATACTTTTCAAAATTCTTCAATTCGTCAATAACCATGGGTTTGAGTTTTTAAGTTTTTAAGTTTGTGAGTTTATAAGTTTGAGCCTACTAAAACTCATCTATAGTATAATTTAGGAAATCGGCAAAGCGCTTCATTTGTTTGAAGGCATCTTCCACGTACTCCGGCCAGTCGGCTCGTTCGAAGAAGTCGTCGGGTAGGGGATGGTAGCACGTGTATTGCTTGCATTTGAGATACTCTATGTATTCGTAATCTTTGGGAAAGCCTTTAGGAGCGGTTTTCAGGAACTCTTCGCCCACGGTGAAGTAGCGCTTGAAAGCGGGGTCTTCAACGATAGCCCGATATTCGTCCATGTTGTCGTAGACGGCTTGTCGCACGGCTTTCAAGATTTTGGGTGGAAGGGCGTAACTGCCGCCTGCCAACATACTGTTGCCCGGTTCGATGTGGATGTAGTAGCCGCAGTGGTCGGATTTCTTGCCGCGTGCATTGATGTAGCCGCCCAGATGGGTTTTGTAGGGCGATTTGTCGTAACTGAAGCGTATGTCGCGATAGATGCGGTAGGTACACTCTTTGGGTTGAATACCGCGGATGCCGTCGTCGAACAGCGAAATGCGGGCTATCACGGTCGAAAGTACCTTGTCGAACTCACCTCGCGCAGCCTCGTAAAGCTCTTTATGAGCATTGAACCACTCTCGGTCGTTGTGGGCTGTAACTCCGTTGAGGAATTGAAATATAACAGGAATATTCATATCGTACATGGGATTTGCCGGACAAACGTACGCATTATTTTCCGTAACGCATACAAACACATAAAAAAAAGCACCGGCTCAGACCACCGGTGCTTTTAAAGTTATTAATCAAACAGACACTTCTGTTTTAGACCTACTTACTTATCACAAGCAAAATACGTCACAAATTAATCTTATATCTAATACTATGAAAAACACACTATGTATAACAAAGGTATTTGGGTTTTGTTCATAGCATAGTTATGTATTGTAACAAATAATTGTTAATATGTGAGTATTCGAGGCAGGCAAAAAGTTGTGCGGCAAAGAACACAATGACGAGATAGACACTTAGTAATTGCGCAAAACCGGTCATGCCGTCTACGAGATTGCTGTCGCGCTTATACCTTCCTGAGGCGAGTCCGTAGGATATTCCAAGCAGGGCAACGCCCAACGAAACCAAGAAGAGCAGCCCTTCCATAAAAGGCGAACGAACCAGTCCACCTGCCACACTAAGGAAAATACCCCACGGCGAAAAGGTGGCGAATAAAATAAGTGCGATGTAGATTATTTCTACGATGACCGCCAAGGCGAGCGAACGACGTTCTCTGTGTGAGATGCGCCCATGCGTAACCGTGCGCAAGGCAGCGTCGGTAAATCCCGAATGCCATACGACACCTGCACCGAATAGCACAACGATGCCCCAACCCAAAGGAGGAAAGCCGGTGAAATTGGTTATCGCGTTACGCAACAGCCAGCGCAATCCTTCCGAACTCAGCAGGCTTTGTATGCGCAACTGTTCGCCGGTGTGCGGGTCGTTCACGGTCATTCCGTAGACATCGAATATCCACGACAGTATCACCACCAGCAGTGTCAGCAAGAAGAACAGCGTGGCAAGATGTGGGTAGTAGCGGCGTTTACTCATCGTCGGGTTGAAGGTTGTCTATGTCGATAATACGCAGTTCGAGTGCACGTACCACCAATCGCGTGGCATTTACACCCATTCGTTCGCCCGGCGGAAAGAGACGGTTGATAAGGTCGGCTTGACGTTTTTCCAGCGACTTGATGCCGAAAGGCATGCCGCGCAGGTTTGCCACCATTTCTTTGGTATAGCCCAGTGCCAAGTGTCGCAAAAACCGTTCATCGTATTCATCGATGTCGTAGCTGATGATAGCTTCCTGACGGTGCGTGTCGGCGGCAACCGCTTGTTTAAACCGCTCCACAATCTTTTCCAGAATGGGGTAGTTGAATACCAGTTTCTTGCCGCTCATCACCGCTTCCACATCGGTTTTGGTAAGCAATTCGCCGGTTTTTAGGATGATGCCGTCGGCACCGGCATCAAGCACATCCACCCACAGTTTTTCGTTGAGAATCTCACCGGTGAAGATAAGCACGTGCACTCCTTTGTAGCGTGCAAAGATATTGCGGCAGATGTCTACACCGATAGTGGTAGAGCCTCCCAATCCCAAGTCGAGTAGCACCAAGTCGGGCGTTTGTTGCTCCATTAGTGTCCAAAACTCGCTTTCGTTCATGGCGGTGCCAATGACTTCGGCGGTGGGTATCTCGTTGCGAAAGATTTCTTCGGTTCCTTTCAGTTCTAATTTTACATCTTCTACGATGATGACTTTAAATCGTTCGTTGCTCATATTTTATTTCTTTGGTATTGTATAATAAACGGCAAAGCCTCCTTCTTCGGCTTGTTCCGCATTGATGCGGCAGCCTCCGCGCCAACCGGCATATTCGTCGTGGTCGCGGATGATTTGCTTGCATATTAGGTATTGTGTGCCGCGTTGGAGGCTGGGGTAAAAGAGTTGTGCCAGTTCTTCGCTGCTTTTCTTTCGGCGGGTGTCGGTAAAGGTAAAGCGCACGAAACTACCGTCTGCTGCTGCCTGCAAGTGCAAGGTGCCGGCAACGGATGCCGACAGTGCTTCGTCGATAAGATTCTCCAGCAAGAAACGCAGCAACAAGACATCTCCGACAACTTGCAGTCGGTCGGTATCGGGGGTGATGTTCAACGTCACAAGCGGTTGTTTGCCTTTGCCGGCACGTTCGAAATACTTTTCGGCATAGGTCAGCAGCGAAGAGACCTCGATAGTGCCACGTCTGAAAGTCACCTCTTCCAATTGGCGCGAAGCACATCGGCTTAGGATGGTGAATATGCCTTTGTAGTATTCGATAAGTTCGCCGATAGCCGCTACCGTTTCGTGCTCTTTGTCGGCGGACAGGCGACCGGTAAGTAGTTTGCCTACCAATTGTTTTATCTTGTTGGGGTAGTAAATAGTTTCGTGTTTAATGGTGGAGAGACAGTTGTCCAGCACCATGTTTTGCACATGCAGCAGGTTGTCTTCGCGCGAAGCACGCGAAGTTTCGTCGTATGCCGATTCGAGGTCGCGGTATTTCACCCCCAGTCGCACCACGGCATTGAATACCACAATGGCGATATAGCGTGCCACCAGTTCCAGCAACAGGCGTACCGATTCGCGTTCGTCGGCATCGTCGCGCAATTCCAAATACAACATACCTACGCAGCGCGATTCGTCATTGGCAGTTACCACCAGCGGAAAGATTTCCATGTTGGCTTCGCTTTGCGGCGGAGTGTGCGGTGACGACTCTTGTGCATTGTCGTACACCGTTATATTCATCTGCTTGACAGGTATCAGTTCGTTGATGCCGCCCAACGAGGCTTCCACAATGCGTTGGGGAATTTGCTTCAATAGTTCCTCCGTACCCAAGGCATTGTCGGCACTTAGCGTGGTAGCGGCAAATATCCGCCGGTTAATGTCGAGCACATGTTCCAGATTCCAACGGTCTATCAGTCGGCGACGGTAATAGATAAGGTAGTAGCCCAACAGCAGGGCACAAACCAGTCCGATAAAGATAAAGATACCCACCAAGCGGTTGGACGTAGAACGTTCCAGTGCATTGCAATAGGCTTCGAGAGAACGGTCTTCACCCAACAGTTTATAGAGCGTGGTGTAGGCAGTATTGTTATAGCTGTAGGCATCCCAGCGACGCAGCGAGAGAAAGGCTACTGCCGCTTCGTTGCGTATGTCGAGGATGACGTGGAAATCGGAGTTAAAGGTGCTGTTCCACCAAGCCAGTTCGGCAGGTTCGTCTTTTCCGGTGAGAGAAAGCAGCTTAAGTGGTTGGGCGGCATACTGTAAGCAATGGTTATTCAGGCACACCATGGCAGAGTCTATGTAGAGTAGCGCCTGTTCGAATTCTCCGTCGATGTTGCTGTAATAAGCGTCGTTGGCATAGTCGGAGGCTTGGTTGAGCAGTGTCTCGTACTCTTCGGGTTCGGTGGGATATTGTACGGCAGCTCGTGCGGCAAAAGGCAATACACCTATTATAATAAGGAGCATCAGCGCCTTCTGCACCCCTGTGGGCAGGCGGAAGTAAAAGCGGCTGCCTTTGCCCGGTTCGCTTTCTACGCCAAAGGTACAAACGCGGAAAGCTTCGCTGGTTTTTCGGTATTTGTCGATGATACCTTTGCAGTTCATCAGTCCGAAACCGCTCCCCTTGTTCTTGCGTACCTCTTGCTTGTCGCTTCCTATCTCTTGGGAGTTATACACCTTTTCGTCCATGATGCGCACTACTTCTTCGGGCGAGAGACCGTAACCGGTATCTTTTACCGATATTTCCACATACTCGGGGGTAGTTTCGGCATATACTTTGATGATGCCGCCTTGCGCCGTGTATTTGCGTGCATTCTCGGATAGGGTGTTTATCATAAAAAGGGTGAGCGCACGGTCGGCTTTCACTACGGCATCGGTGGGTACGACCTCCAGCGTTTGTTGCTTCATCTCGAAGGCACGGGTGCCTTTGCGCAACAGGTCGAACAAACTGTTCAGCTTGAAAGTCTCTATGTTCAGACTTAAAGAGCCTTGTCGCATCTTAATCCAACGGTCGAGAATGTCGTTATATTCGTTGATAGCCGTAATCAACTCGTCGATGTATTGGTATTTTCCCCACTTGATAGCTTCGTCGGTGACAACCGGAAGTTTATGTGTTTCGTTGAGAATGCGGTCGATATACGGAGTGATGCCGTTGACGATAGAGAGGCAAGCTTTCTTTATGACGTTTTGTCGTTTACCGTCGGCAATGTGCTGTTCGTACACATAACGTTGTTTTTCCAGTCGACTGTGTTCATCGGCAAGCGAGACGGCGGTCATTTCGTTTTCGTTCATCCACGTGTTGCATGCCGTGTCGATGAGTTGGCGCAGGTGTGCATGGTATTTGTGTTCGCGGGCTTTGCTGCGGCGGTTGAACACTCCAAACAGCAGTGTCACCACCACAAAGCCTACAATCACGACAATGGTAAGCACATTCAATTGTGCCGATTCGGCTTGCAGTGCCTGATAGCGGCTCTCTTGTTCTTTGTCCTGACGGGTATTGTCGAGAATGTCCAGATAGATGTTGCGATGGATGTCCGATTCGTGTTTCATGCCCAGACCGGCATAGCTCACGCTAAGTTGTTCGTGTATGCGTGCGTTGCATTCGGGTACTGCATTGAGCGTATCGCTTACACACTGCAAGGCGTTTGTCAGTGTGTCGACGGCTTCGTCGTACCGTCCGTGTCGATTGAGGTACCGCCCGATAGTGATGTAGGCTCCGGCAATCTGATAGCGGTTGCCGTATTGCTTAAATTTATCCAGTGCCATCTGTCCCAAACGAAGCGGTAACAATGTGTCGACTTCCACGTTAAACCGGCGCAGGGCGTACGAACGACGCTCTCGCAGATACTCGTAGTTGTAGGGTGTTGTCATCAAATTGGCGATTCCCTGCATACCGTCGGCTTCGAAATAGAGGTAATCCGAAGCGGTAGCTTGTCGCCATGTGGTATAAAGTTCGTCGAACTCTTGTTGCAGACGGTCGTCGGGGGTATCGCCTTCGCACAGTGAGGTAGCACCTTTTATATAATGGTAGAACAGCAGTTGTCCCGTATCGGCGGACAAAGTCTGTATGTCAATGCGGTTGATAGAGGCAAAAGCTTTGTTTTGCTGTTGCACATAATAGTAATAGACTGCCGAAACAATGTGGAACTCCGAGCGGGCGTAAATAAGCCGCATCCGTTCGTGTGCGGTGAAGAGTTCGTCTTCTTCGTTGATACGTCGCAAGCGGGTGCGTGCACTGTTGCGATAGTCGTAAAATTCTTTGTTGAGTGCCTGACGTTGGCATATCTTCATCAGACCGATGTCGGCAATCAGTCGTTCCAATTCGTTTTTCGTCAGTCCGTACACTTCGTTGTAGTATTGTTTCGCCTGCGCAAAGTTGAGTTGCATAAAAGCGCAGAAGCCCAAGTTATTCGCCGCTTCCGCCCGTCCGTGCTTATCGTTTTTTGCCAGACGATAGGCTTGCTGTGCATAATAAAAGGAGGAGTCGATATCTCTGTATCGGTACGAATAGGCGATGTGATTGAGCGAATCCACAAAGTTTACCTCGCGTGCCGACGGCTGGTTGATGCACGCAATAGTGGTGGTTCCGAAAAGAATCAGAACAAAAAGTGCGGCGGAAGCAAGGTGTTTGGCGCGATGAAAACGCTCTGTCATAGTGATTACTGTTTATTTTGGTCTGACAAAGTTAAAGATAATAGGCGAACAAAAAGCCAAAGAGTGAAAACAAATAATGAAACTGTACTGAGTTGGCACCGTAAGCGTCTTTACAGAGGCATTCACCTTCGTTCTCTGTTTCTTATAAATCGAAGTGTCAGCCGATTCGTTAAATTTATGTCGTAATGTCGTATTTTGGCGTTTTCAGCTAACTTGTACTTTACGAAAAACATGCCTTTAAACCGTACTCTATGCATTGTTTTCGGCTACTCAACAAACCAACTCGGCGAAAACAACGAATCAACTCGGCGGAAACAACGAATCATCTCCACGGAAACAACGAACTGTCGACGCGAAAACAACGAATCAACTGCCCGCCGAATAAATTATCTCGGCACGTTAGTCTGTATATCCCGGCAAATTGTTGCGTTATCTCGGCAAGTTATCGCGATAACTCGGCAAGATAATTTCATAAAGTCCTTTTTGGGGCTGTTTTTTCGCGCTGAAGGCGCTTTTTGTTTTTTGACATAATTTCCTCATATCCTTCTGTGAGTATGCGCATTAAGGCACTATTTTTACATAGTTTAACGCGCTATACTCGCACGAAAGTCACCAAGCCGTACTTTAGTCCGAAATAAGCCCGTTTTTCGAGGGTTCGTTTGACGTTTTGACACTTTGTAAACCGGCTGACGTGCTGAAAGAGGAAATCGATTTCTTATTTTGAAGAGGTTTCTTAGGCTATTTTTCCGAATGTTGGTTAGCTTTGCGCCTTCAAACAACCCAAAAAGCAATGGAACATCATCCGTTAACTCCTTTTCTGCCTTCAGGCGCACGCCTGTTGATGCTTGGCAGTTTCCCTCCGCAGCGCAAGCGGTGGTCGATGGACTTTTATTATCCTAACTTCAACAACGATATGTGGCGCATCATGGGGCTTATCTTTTTCGGCGACAAAGAACACTTTGTGGATGCCGGGCGGAAAACCTTCCGACAAACGGAGCTTGAAGCCTTTCTTACCCGACAAGGTATAGCACTCTACGACACAGCTACGGTGGTGCGCCGTCTCAACGATAATGCTTCGGATAAATTTCTGGAAGTGGTGGAACCTACCGACGTAGGAGCTTTGCTTCGCAATTTGCCTGCCTGCAACAACATTGCCGTTACGGGACAAAAGGCGTGCGACACACTTTGTGCATTTTTTCATCTCGACGAACCCGGAGTGGGGGATTATACCTCTTTTGTGTTCGAAGACAGAGAAATACGCCTCTATAGGATGCCCTCTTCGTCGCGCGCTTACCCCCTCAAATTAGAGAAGAAAGCGGCTGTTTACGGAGGGATGATGAAAAATATATGGGGAAACGCTTGCTACTTTAAATAAAAGGCGTACCTTTGCACCCGTTAAACAAACGAACAAACATCGCGGAGTGGAGCAGTTGGTAGCTCGTTGGGCTCATAACCCAAAGGTCGTACGTTCGAGTCGTACCTCCGCAACAAACGAAAGGCTAAAAGGTAATCAACAAACCTTTTAGCCTTTCTTTCTTTTTCTAAGAAATGTGTTTTTTTGCCTGCCAACTTCTCTATATCAATCTATAAATTCATAACTTTGCGCCCATAATAACCTAAAGGTAAACACCTAATTAAAAAAATGAGCGAATCAGCACCCGTAATGGTATTCTCGGGAACTAACTCGAAGTACCTTGCAGAGAAAATCTGCACACATCTTGGACATCCTCTCGGAAAGATGAACATTACTCACTTTGCCGACGGTGAATTTTCCGTATCGTATGAAGAGTCTATCCGAGGTGCACACGTCTTTGTGGTACAATCAACCTTTCCTAACTCGGACAATTTAATGGAATTATTGCTAATGGTAGATGCCGCCAAACGCGCATCCGCCAAAAGCATTGTTGCCGTTATTCCCTACTTTGGTTGGGCACGGCAGGACAGAAAAGACAAGCCCCGTGTATCTATCGGTGCTAAACTGGTTGCCGACATCTTGTCGGTGGCAGGTATCGACCGTCTGATAACGATGGATTTGCATGCCGACCAGATACAAGGCTTTTTTAATATTCCGGTAGACCACCTGTATGCTTCGGCAGTGTTCCTCCCTTACATCGAATCGTTGAAATTAGAAGATTTGGTCATTGCAACTCCCGACGTGGGCGGTTCTAAACGTGCCAGCACTTTCTCGAAGTATCTGGGAGTGCCGCTGGTGTTGTGCAACAAGTCGCGCGAAAAAGCCAACGAGGTAGCTACCATGCAGATTATCGGCGATGTAAGCGGCAAGAATGTAGTGTTGATAGATGATATTGTGGATACGGCAGGTACCATTACCAAGGCAGCCAATATCATGCTGGAAGCAGGAGCCAAATCGGTACGCGCTATTGCCAGTCATTGTGTGATGTCTGACCCTGCATCGTTGCGTGTAGAAGAGTCGGGACTGACGGAAATGGTTTTCACCGACAGCATACCTTATTGCAAAGGTTGCTCCAAAGTAAAACAACTTAGCATCGCTGCGATGTTCGCCGAAACCATCAAACGGGTGGTGAACAACGAATCTATCAGCTCGCAATACATTATATAAGATTGTAGCAGGATAAGCATAAAAAAGCCGGAAGAGTTTCTCTTCCGGCTTTTTTAATATGCGTTATTCGGGGTGTTTATTTCTCCAGCTTCCCCATTTTATACGAACCTTGGCGGATTACCTTTCCGTTCTTATCCGTCTCGATAAAAGCTCCGTTGCGTTGTCCTTGCTTAAAGCTGCCGTCGTAGCTGTTGCCTTCTTTGTCGGTCTGCACACCTTTTCCGTCTTCCAGACCGTTTACAAAGCTGCCGACGTATTTGCTGCCGTCGTTCATTATCAGAGTGCCTTGTCCGTTGAATTTGTTCTCTTTCCACTGACCTTCGTACGAGTCGCCGGCGTTCCATTTATAGGTGCCTGTGCCCTCGCGCAGGTTGTTTTTCCATTCGCCGTCGTAAATGGCTCCGTTCGCCCATACAAACACCCCTTTGCCGTCTTGCATACCTTCTTTGAAATTGCCTACGTATCGGTTGCCTTCGGCATGGTAGTAGGCTCCTTGTCCGGTACGTTCGCCTTGCACATACGAACCTTCGTAGCGGTCGCCCGTGTGGAACAGGTACGTACCCTTGCCTTCTTGCATGTCTTCTTTCCAGTCGCCTGTGTACTTATCGCCGTTGGCATAGTCAAAAGTGCCCTTTCCTTCGCGATGGTCGTTCTTCCATTCGCCTTTGTAGCGGCTACCGTCGTGCCAAACGAAAAGACCTTCGCCCTCTTTTTTGTCGTTTTTCCATGCGCCGACATACTCCGAGCCGTCTTTCCACGTGTAGCTACCGAAGCCTTCGCGCTTGTCGTTTACCCAATCGCCTTTGTAGATGTCACCATTATAATAGTACATGGTGCCGTCGCCGTGCATAAAGTCTTGATACCACAAGCCTTCGTAGCGATTGCCGTTGTTATAATAATAGGTGCCTTGTCCGTGCTGTTGGTCTTGAAACCACTGACCGTCGTATTTCTCGCCGTCGTGAAAGCTGTACACACCTTTGCCTTCGCGCTTGCCTTTTACATAGCTGCCTTCGTAGGTATCACCGTTTTTGTAGGTGGTTTTACCTATTCCATTCGGGCGTCGCAACCGCATCTCGCCGATGTAGGTAGCACCGTCTTTAAACGTGTAGGTGCCTTCTTTTACATCGGTGGAAAGTACGTTTTTAATCTTGTCGAAGAATCCTTGTTTCTTTTCCTGAGCTGTTATGGTGCTGCTTTGAAGCAATAAGAATAGAACAAGTGTTGTATGGAGATATTTCATTTGAGTCGTTTTTATTGTTTTCTTTAAAATAGGTTGTTGCTACAAAGGTATGCTTTCTTTACAGAGGGGAAGCATCTACCAAAGTTTTTTAGAAGATTTTAAGTACTCTTCCGCTCGTTTTAAGTCTTCGGGGGTATCTATGCCAATGGTTTCGGCATCGGTAAAGCCTACTTTTATGGTGTAGCCATGCTCCAGCCAGCGTAGTTGTTCCAGCGATTCGGCGAGTTCGAGGGATGATTGGGGGAGTGAGGTAATCTCTTTCAGTACTTCGGCGCGGTAGGCATACAGACCGATGTGCTTGTAGTAACTGTGTCGGCTTAACCATTCCGAGCGTGGTACGCCGCGCAGGTAAGGTACTACGGAGCGGCTAAAGTAGAGTGCCTGTTGTTGCCTGTTGATTACCACTTTGGGCGAATTGGCATTTTCCAGTGCTTCTATGCCGTCGGCAGGCGTAAAAGGTTTCACTAATGTGGCTATCTGTGTGTCGGCATCGTCGAAACAGGCTTTGATGCTTTCTAATTGTGCGGGGTGGATAAAGGGTTCGTCGCCCTGTATGTTGATTATCACATCGAAGCCGCCGCCCAAACGGGTATAGGCTTCGTAACAGCGGTCGGTTCCGCTTTTATGATTCGAAGAAGTCATCACTACCTTTCCGCCGAAACGTTTTACTTCTGCTTCGATGCGGGCGTCGTCGGTGGCTACATACACATGCTCCAACACGCTGCTTACCTGTTCGTACACACGTTGAATTACGGTTTTGCCGCCGAGCATTGCCAGTGGCTTTCCCGGAAAGCGTGTGGAAGCATATCGTGCCGGAATAATACCTACGTAAATCATTTGTTTAAGTTATTAAGTTATTAAGTTTTTGAGTTTTTGAGTTTCTTGTCAGTTCGTTCACTTGTCTTTTGATATAATCGCGTTGCCACTCTTGCGGCTTATAGCATATGTCATCGCACGCCAATACATCTATATCCAAGCGTATGATACCTTGTTTTTTCTCGGCTTCGGTACGCCCGGCATGTTGTTCCAACTCTTTCAGCAGGGAGACGATTACCGTTACGGGGTAGTCGGAAGTAAAATCGGCTATCTGGTTGGTGAAGGGCGTTTGGCGGGGGCAATCAATGGGCGAAGTCTCCTCTTCCGTTGCAAAACGTATGTCTGCAAACAGCGCTTTCAGGCTTTCTCTTGCCTGTTGCATGTTGGCTTCTCTCCATTCGTTGCTTCCGATACTAATAAGGTAATGCATATCAATTAAATAGTTTGTCGAGTCCGCTCTCTTCTTGGTGCGACTCTTCCGTAGTCTCTTGTTCTTCTTGCTCTTGGCAGGGGTTATATCCTTCGGGTAGTTGGAAAGTGTCGTTTTCATCGTAGCCAAGCGATTTGTCGGCAAACACTTTCTTCATGTATTTAGCCCAAATGGGCAGTGCCGCAGCAGCTCCCTGTCCGTATGCCATGTTATCGAAGTGTACGGCATATTCGTCGCATCCCACCCAACAGCCCGACACCAATGTGGGGGTGAATCCCATAAACCATGCATCGGCATTGTCGTTGCTGGTACCGGTTTTACCGCCCATATCGGCCTGTATGCCTAATCGGCGCACCCTACCGCCGGTGCCTTCGTTGATGACCGCCCGCAGCATGACCAGCATCTTGTTGGTGCTCGATGCGCTGATAACTTCTTCCATTTCGGGGGTGAAGTTGGCAAGTATGTTGCCTTCGTTGTCTTCTATGCGGGTAACAAACAGCGGTGCCACACGGATGCCGTTGTTGGGGAAGGCTGTGTATGCGCTTACCATTTCGCCGACCGATATTTCGCACGGTCCCAAGCAAAGCGATACGGTGGGCATAATGTCGCGGTTGCGCACACCGAAGTTATGGATAAGACGTACCAGTGCGTAGGGGTTGAGCTTACTCATTAGGTAAGCCGATATCCAGTTGTCGGAATGTGCCAATCCCCATTTCAATGTCACCATGTCGCCGATGTGATCTTTAACGGTGTTACGTGGCGTCCACGGTTCGCTGTTTTCATCGAGCAATGTGTACGACACGTGGAGAGCTTCGTCGCAGGGCGAGAAACCGTTCTCCATGGCTAATGTATAAAGGAAAGGTTTAACGGTTGATCCCACTTGCCGGCGTCCCGTCATTGCCATATCGTATTTAAAGTAGTTGTAATTGGGACCTCCTACATAGGCCTTGACGTGTCCGTTGTGCGAATCCATCGACATAAAACCGGCACGCAAGAAGTATTTGTAGTAACGAATGGAGTCCATGGGCGTCATAAGGGTGTCTTTCTCGCCGTTCCATGTAAACACCGACATCTGTTGCGGGGTGTCGAAAGCTTTCTTTATCTCCTCCTCGGAGATACCGGCATTGCGCATGGTGCGGTAGCGGTCGGATTGACGCATGGCACGATTGAGTGAGGCTTCAATCTCTTCGAGTTTGGTGTCGTTGGCATAAGGTGCTTTCTTTTTGCCCTTCTTTTCTCTGAAGAACAACACCTGCATCTCTTTCAGATGTTCTTCTACCGCCTCTTCGGCATAGCGTTGCATGCGCGAATCAATAGTAGTGTATATTTTCAGACCGTCGGTGTAAAGGTTGTATTTCGAACCGTCGCGTTTGGTGTTCTTATTGCACCAGCCGAACAGCGGATTGCGTTCCCAATCCAGCGAATCTTCGTAAAACTTCTGCATCTGCCATCCCCGATAGTCCGATTTCACCGGCTTTTTTGCATTCAGCACTCCGCGCAGGTATTCGCGGAAGTAGGTAGCCAAGCCCTCGTTGTGGTTTACACGTGTAAACTTCAGTTCCAGCGGGGTCGCTTTTAGTTGGTTACATTCGGAGGTAGAGATGTAACCGGCTTTGTGCATCTGGTCGAGCACTACGTTGCGCCGACCGCGCGAGCGATCTTTGTAGCGAACAGGGTTGTAGAGCGACGGATTCTTGCACATACCCACCAGCAATGCCGCCTGTTCGGTGGTAAGTTCTTTGGGTTCGCAATTAAAATAGGTGTTTGCTGCCGTCTTGATACCTACGGCATTGTTCAGGAAGTCGAACTTATTGAGATACATCGTCAGTATCTCTTCCTTGGTGTAGTAGCGTTCCAAGCGTACGGCAATAGCCCATTCTATCGGTTTTTGGAACAGACGCTCCAGCACATTGTCGGCGTTTGGCGAGTAGAGTTGTTTTGCCAACTGCTGGGTAATGGTGCTGCCGCCGCCTGCATTTTTTTGGAAGAGTAAGCCGCGCTTTA
>JAISHU010000020.1 GCA_031262385.1 Mediterranea sp. (in: CFB group bacteria) | reverse complement strand
CCGGGTGCCAGTGCTTCGGATATTGAAAATAACGTTACCCGTCCGGTGGAAAACGTACTCAATGCAGTGGAAAACTTGAAGCACATCACTTCGCGCTCGTCGGAGAATATGTCGCTTATCTCACTGGAGTTTGAGTTTGGTAACGACATCGACGTGCTAACCAACGATGTACGCGACAAGCTGGACATGGCAAGTTCGGTGCTTCCCGATGAAGCCCAAACGCCTATCATCTTTAAGTTTAGTACCGACATGATACCTATCGTGTTGTTGTCGGTGCAAGCCGAAGAAAGCCGTCCGGCACTCTACAAAATCTTGGACGACGGAGTGGCAAACCCGCTCGCACGTATTCCCGGTGTGGGTACGGTGTCTATCAGTGGTGCACCCAAACGTCAGATTCAGATCTATTGCGACCCCAATAAACTGGAAGCCTACAATCTGTCGGTCGAAACCATCGCTTCTATCGTTGGTGCCGAAAACCGCAACATTCCCGGTGGTAGCTTCGACATCGGACACGAAACCTATTCGTTGCGTGTGCAAGGAGAGTTTACCGACAGCAAACAGATGGAGAATATTGTGGTAGGTACCAATCCTGTCACCAGTGCGCTTGTGTACCTACGCGACGTCGCCCGTGTTGTCGATACGGTGGAAGAACGTGCGCAAGAGACCTATAATAATGGTGTGCAAGGTGCCATGATTGTCATCCAAAAGCAATCGGGAGCCAACTCGGTAAATATCTCCAAGCAAGTAATGGATATCCTTCCGCAATTGCAGAAACAGTTGCCTTCGGATGTGAAGCTGGGCGTGATTGTCGATACATCCGAGAACATCTTACTTACTATAGGTAGTTTGGAAGAAACGGTGCTCTATGCCTTGTTGTTTGTGGTCATCGTGGTGTTCTTCTTCTTGGGACGTTGGCGTGCTACGGTTATCATCAGCATTACCATTCCGCTATCGTTGATTGCCTCGTTTATCTACCTCTATGCTACGGGCAATACCCTTAATATCATCTCGCTCTCGGCACTTTCCATAGCTATTGGTATGGTGGTGGACGACGCCATCGTGGCACTCGAAAATATTACAACCCACATCGAACGAGGGTCCGACCCCAAACAGGCTGCCGTACATGGCACCAACGAGGTGGCTATCTCTATTGTGGCGTCTACGCTTACCATGATTGCCGTGTTCTTCCCGCTGACGATGGTGAGCGGTATGACAGGCGTGCTCTTTAAACAGTTGGGTTGGATGATGTGTATCATCATGGCGGTATCGTTGGTAGCTTCGTTGGCACTTACGCCCATGCTTGCTTCTAAGATGTTGAAACTGCAAAAGAAACAAAGCAAGACGTTCAAAGTGCTGTACGGTCCCATTGAACGTTTCCTCGACTGGCTCGACAGAGCTTATGCCAAACTGCTGAACGTGGCAGTACGTCACCGCATCACGGTGTTGCTCTGCTGTATGGCGTTTTTTGGTATCAGCTTGCTATTGGTAAACAGCATTGGTTCGGAGTTCTTCCCCTCGCAAGACAACGGACGTATCGGTGTGAGTCTGGAACTCCCCATCGGTTCGCGTAAAGAGATGGCACAAGAACTGTCACAGAAACTCACCGAACAGTGGTTGAAAGAGTATCCCGAAATCATCGTCTGCAACTACACCGTAGGTCAGGCGGACTCGGATAATACCTTTGCTTCGTTGAGCGACAACGGATCGCACATTATTTCGTTCAACATCCGTCTGAGCAATCAGGGCGACCGCGAACGTAGTATTGCCGAAATTTGCGACGGCATGCGTAAAGACTTACTGGAATACCCCGAATTTGCCAAAACACAAGTACAGCTTGGCGGTGGCGGTGGCGGTATGGGCGGTCAGTCTACTGCCGACTTCGAAATCTATGGCTACGACATGACCTATACCGACTCGTTGGCGGCATACCTGAAGCGCGAACTGCTGAATGTAGACGGAGTAGCCGAGGTGAACATCAGTCGTGGCGACTACCAACCCGAATACCAAGTGGACTTCGATCGCGAGAAACTGGCTTTGCACGGACTTAACCTATCTACCGCCGGTACCTATCTGCGCAACCGCATCAACGGTAATACCGCTTCGTATTTCCGTGAAGACGGTGACGAGTACGACATCGTGGTGCGTTATGCTCCCGAATTCCGTACCAGTTTGGAGTCAATAGAAAATATCACCATATACAGTCCGGTAAGTGGAAAAGGCATCCGCATAAAAGAACTCGGCAAGGTGGTAGAACGTTTCACACCGCCTACCATTGAGCGTAAAGACCGCGAGCGCATTGTCACCGTATCGGCGGTAGTAGCCAGCGGAAGTCCGTTGAGCGAAGTGGTGGACGAAGGCAACGCTATCATTGCCGGCATGAATTTACCCACAGGTGTAAGCGTGCAGGTAGCCGGTTCGTACGAAGATCAGCAAGATTCGTTCCGCGACTTGTTAACGCTGGGCATTCTTATCCTTGTACTGGTATTTATTGTGATAGCCGCACAGTTTGAATCGCTCACCTATCCGTTTATATTGCTCTTCTCCATACCTTTCGCATTCAGCGGTGTGCTGATGGCGCTGTTTATGACGAGCACTACGCTCAACGTAATGAGTATGCTGGGTGGTATTATGCTTATCGGTATTGTGGTGAAAAACGGTATTGTGCTCATCGACTATACCAACCTCTGCCGTGAGCGTGGACAATCTATCCTCGGTGCCGTGGTAACCGGTGGTCGCAGTCGTCTGCGTCCGGTATTGATGACAACCTGTACCACTATCCTCGGTATGATTCCTATGGCTATCAGTCAGGGACAAGGTGCCGAGATGTGGCGTCCTATGGCTATTGCTGTAATCGGTGGTCTGACGGTATCTACCATACTTACGCTTATCTACGTTCCGTCGATGTATGCTATGTTTGCCGCCTTCGGTGTAAAGAATGCCCGTGGTAAGATGCGCAAAGAACGCGAGATGCAAGCTTATTTCGACGAGCATAAAGATGAGATTATACACGATAAATTAACAAGCAATAAGAAATAACACCGAATATGAAATCTGTATTAATCACTTTCGACCAAGCGTTTTACGAACGTATCATTACTACCCTCGAACGTCTGAACTGTCGTGGCTTTACCTATTGGGAACAAGTACAGGGACGTGGTACCAAAACCGGCGAACCGCACTACGGTAGCCATGCATGGCCTTCGATGTGTTCTGCCATCCTTGCCGTGGTGGAAGATAGTCGGGTAGACCCGCTGCTGGAAAAACTGCACGAAATGGATGTGCAAACCGAGCAATTGGGATTGCGTGCCTTCGTTTGGGGGATAGAGAAAACCATATAACTCATCTATCCGTCTTTCCGGAAATAACAAAAGCCGATACATTCATCTGTTTATGAATGTATTCGGCTTTTCTTATGTAAAAAAAGCTCTATCTTTGTCGCCTTAATTAGAAAAATATGAAAGAATTTATTATATCCGAAGTACAGGCGGAAACCGCCGTACTGGTGGGACTTATCACCAAACAACAAGACGAACGCCGCACCAACGAATACTTGGACGAACTGGCTTTTCTCGCCGAAACCGCCGGAGCCGTAGTGGTGAAACGCTTCACGCAGAAACTGGAGCAGGCACACTCGGTAACTTATGTAGGCAAGGGTAAGTTGGGAGAAATCAAGCAATACGTTTTGGACGAAGCAGAAGCCGAGCGCGAAGTGGGAATGGTGATATTTGATGATGAACTATCGCCCAAACAACTCCGAAATATAGAAGCCGAGCTGAAAGTGAAAATTCTCGACCGTACTTCGCTCATCCTCGACATTTTTGCCATGCGCGCCCAAACGGCAAATGCCAAAACACAAGTGGAGTTGGCGCAATATAAATACATGCTTCCCCGTCTGCAACGTTTGTGGACGCACTTGGAACGACAAGGCGGCGGCTCGGGTGCGGGAGGCGGAAAAGGTTCCGTGGGACTGCGCGGTCCGGGTGAAACACAGCTCGAAATGGACCGGCGTATCATCTTAAACCGTATGTCGTTGCTTAAAGAACGTCTTGCCGAGATAGACAAACAGAAATCTACCCAACGCAAAGGTCGTGGGCGAATGATACGCGTGGCGTTGGTAGGCTATACCAACGTAGGCAAGTCCACTCTGATGAACTTGCTGGCGAAGAGCGAGGTGTTTGCAGAGAACAAGCTTTTTGCTACGCTCGACACTACGGTGCGTAAGGTCATCATAGAGAATCTGCCTTTTTTGCTGTCGGACACCGTAGGCTTTATTCGCAAATTGCCTACCGACTTGGTTGATTCTTTCAAATCGACGCTCGACGAAGTGCGCGAAGCCGACCTGCTGCTGCACATCGTAGATATCTCGCATCCCGACTTCGAGGAACAAATAGAAGTTGTCAACAAAACTTTGGCGGATATTGGTGCGGCAGGTAAACCTTCGGTGCTTGTGTTTAATAAGATAGACGCTTACACCTATATAAAGAAAGACGACGATGACCTCACACCGCGCACCAAAGCCAATTGGACACTCGACGAACTGATGCGTACGTGGATGGCAAAGGTGGACGATAACTGTCTCTTTATCTCCGCCCGAGAACGTATCAACATCGAAGAGATGAAGCGTACGGTCTATGTCCGTGTCAAAGAATTGCACGTACAGAAGTACCCCTACAACGACTTCCTTTACGAAACGTACGAAACCGAAGAATGAAGAATAAATAGTAATCTTAAAATACATCCCATGGAATACAGAAAACTCACAAAAGACGAGATAGTTCGTTTGCAAAGCCAGTCGTGTTTGGCGGATGATTGGAACAAGGTAGAGGTAGCTCAGGCATTTACCACCGACTATGTGCATCATACCCGTTTTTCGGGCGAAGTGAAATTGGGCGTGTTCGACACAGAGTTTACGCTTGAAGGCGGCATAAAGAAACATGCCGGATTGCGTCACGTCACCCTGCACAACGTTACGATGGGCGACAACTGCTGCGTGGAGAATATTCAAAACTACATAGCCAATTACGAAATAGGGCACGACACGTTTATCGAAAATGTTGATATTATATTGGTAGACGGCGTGAGTAAGTTCGGTAATGGGGTAGAAGCTGCCGTACTGAACGAAACAGGCGGACGCGAGGTGTTGATTAACGACAAGCTTTCGGCACACCAAGCCTATGTCATGGCGCTCTATCGGCATCGTCCCGAACTTATCAAGCGGCTGAAAGGCATCACCGAATATTATGCCAACAAGCATGCTTCAGACAGAGGCAGCATAGGCAACCATGTAATGATAGTCAATGCCGGTTCGCTGAAAAACGTGCGCATCGGCGACTGTTGCCGCATCAGCGGAACAAGCCGTCTCTCTAACGGTAGCGTCAACAGCAACGAGGCGGCACCGGTACACATAGGTTATGGCGTGATAGCCGACGACTTCATCATCTCGTCGGGTTCGCATATTGACGAAGGTGCTATGCTGACGCGCTGTTTTGTGGGACAAGCCTGTACGTTGGGACACAACTACTCGGCTTCCGATTCGCTCTTCTTTAGTAATTGTCACGGCGAGAACGGCGAGGCATGTGCTATCTTTGCCGGTCCGTTTACGGTGACACATCACAAATCTACCTTGCTTATTGCGGGCATGTTTTCGTTTATGAATGCCGGTTCGGGTTCCAACCAAAGCAATCACATGTACAAGTTGGGACCTATCCACCAAGGCACGTTGGAACGAGGTGCCAAAACCACTTCCGACTCGTACATTCTGTGGCCGGCGCGTGTCGGTGCTTTTTCGCTGGTAATGGGGCGGCATGTGAACCATGCGGACACCACTAACCTCCCTTTCTCTTACTTGATAGAGCAAAACAACACCACCTATCTGGTGCCCGGCGTCAATCTGCGCAGTGTGGGCACCATACGCGATGCACAGAAGTGGCCGAAACGCGACGGACGCTCCGACCCTCATAAGCTGGATTTCATCAACTACAACCTGTTAAGTCCCTATACCGTACAGAAGATGTTCAAGGGACGCGAGGTGTTGGAGAATCTGCGTAAAGCATCGGGCGAACTCTCCGACCTTTACTCGTATCACAGTGCAAAAATCCGCAACAGTTCGCTGATAAAAGGTATCCGCTTCTACGAAACAGCTATTCACAAGTTTCTCGGCAACTCCATAATTAAGCGATTGGAAGGCATTACCTTTGCGAACGACGACGAGATACGTGCCCGTCTGCATCCCGATACACCGATAGGTAGCGGCGAATGGGTAGATATTTCGGGCTTGATAGCTCCTAAAAGTGAAATCGACGGACTGTTGTGCGGCATCGAATCGGGTAAAATAGACCGCCTGAAATACATCAATGCCGAGTTTGAACGCATGCATAACAACTATTACACCTACGAGTGGACATGGGCGTACGAACACATCGAAGCCTTCTATGGATTTTCGCCCGTAACCATCACCTCCGAACAGGTGTGTCACATTGTGGAGAAGTGGAAAGAAGCCGTTGTTGGCTTAGACCGTCTGATATACGAAGATGCCAAGAAAGAATTTTCGCTGGCTTCCATGACAGGCTTCGGTGCCGACGGTTCCCGCCAAGAGAAAGAACAAGACTTCGAACAGGTGCGCGGTGACTTCGAAAGCAATCCGTTTGTCACGGCAGTGCTCAAACATATAGAAGTAAAACGAGCACTGGGTGACGAATTGATAGGGAGAATGAAACAAATGTAAGGCTTGCATAATCGCAGTTCGTGAAACAATAACTAACTTTGCGCGTTTAGAATAAAAAACTATAGTAATTATGGCAACACCTCCGTTTAAGTATCAGCCCATATTTGAACATGGCAAAGATACAACCGAGTATTATCTGCTTACCAAAGACTATGTATCGGTAAGCGAGTTTGAAGGACATCCCGTCTTGAAAGTAGAAAAAGAGGGACTTACGGCAATGGCAAATGCGGCATTCAAAGATGTGTCGTTCTTGTTGCGTCGTTCGCACAACCAACAGGTTGCCGACATTCTGAAAGACCCCGAAGCCAGTGACAACGACAAATATGTGGCGCTGACTTTCTTGCGCAACGCAGAAGTATCGGCTAAAGGCGTGCTCCCCTTCTGTCAGGACACCGGTACGGCTATCGTACACGGCGAAAAAGGACAGCAAGTGTGGACCGGTTACTGCGATGAAGAAGCGCTCTCGTTGGGTGTGTACAAAACCTACACCGAAGAGAACCTACGCTACTCGCAAAATGCTCCGCTCAACATGTACGACGAGGTTAACACGCGTTGCAACCTGCCCGCGCAGATTGATATCGAAGCTACCGAAGGCATGGAATATCGCTTCTTGTGCGTGACCAAAGGAGGCGGTTCGGCAAACAAAACCTATCTCTATCAAGAGACGAAGGCCATTTTGAATCCGCAAACCCTCGTACCTTTCTTGGTCGAAAAGATTAAATCGCTGGGTACGGCTGCTTGTCCGCCCTATCACATTGCGTTTGTTATCGGCGGCACCTCGGCGGAGAAGAACCTCATGACGGTGAAGTTGGCTTCTACGCACTATTACGACGATCTCCCCACTACCGGCAACGAACACGGTCGCGCTTTTCGCGATGTGGAACTCGAAAAAGTGGTGCTGAAAGAGGCACAGAAGATAGGGCTGGGTGCTCAGTTCGGCGGTAAATATCTGGCACACGACGTGCGTATCGTTCGCCTGCCGCGCCACGGTGCTTCCTGTCCGGTGGGACTGGGCGTTTCGTGCTCTGCCGACCGCAATATTAAATGTAAAATCGATAAGGAGGGTATCTGGATAGAGAAACTCGATAGCAATCCGGGCGAACTTATCCCCGTGGAACTTCGTCAGGCAGGCGAAGGCGATGTGGTGAAGATTGACCTCAATCGTCCGATGAAAGAAATTTTGCAGGAACTCACCAAATACCCTGTAGCTACCCGCCTTTCGCTCAACGGCACTATCGTGGTAGGTCGCGACATC
>JAISHU010000092.1 GCA_031262385.1 Mediterranea sp. (in: CFB group bacteria) | reverse complement strand
GTTATCTCGGCAAGTTATCACGCTAACTCGGCAAGATAATTTCATAAAGTTCTTTTTGGGGCTGTTTTTTCGCGCTGAAGGCGCTTTTAGTATTTTGACATAATTTCCTCGTATCTTTCTGTGAGTATGTTAATTAAGTAGTGTATTTTACATAGTTTAACGCGCTACACTCGCACGAAAGTCACGAAGCCGTCCCTTAGTCCGAAATAAGCCCGTTTTTCGAGGGTTCGTTTGACGTTTTGACACTTTGTCAATGCGAGCGTCTCTGCGGAGGTGCTTGCGGAAAGCGTAGCGATAGAGCCATACAAAAGGTTGATGCAATCAGTTACTTGTTAGTAAAGTTTTCTTTAGTATATTTGCGTCATTAACCGTAAAAAAAATATCATATGCTACGCAACAAACTTGTAATTCTATTACTTATGGTCTTGGCTCTGCTGCCTGCGACAGAATTGAGTGCAATCGGTAATCCGTACCTCCCGCTGTGGGAGCATTTGCCTGATGGTGAACCACGTGTTTTCGAAGACCCCGACAATCCCGGTAAATATCGTGCTTATATCATTGGGTCGCACGATGTAAGATTCAACAGCTATTGCGGACCTGACATCAGAATGTGGTCGGCTCCCGTCGAAGATTTAACCGATTGGCGTGATGAAGGACCTATCTTTACATACAAAATAAATGGTCAATGGGATGTGATGTATGCCCCCGACCTTGTGGAAGTAAGAAAGAAAGACGGTACAAAGGAGTACTATCTCTATCCACATAGCCGCGGACGCAATAGGGAAGCAATGGTGGCAAAAGGAAGCCGTCCCGATGGTCCTTTTACGCCTATCAATCTCACAGAAGACGGAACGGCTACCGTGCCCGGTAGCATACTTGGTTTCGACCCTTCGGTCTACATCGAATATGTTACCGACCCTGCCGATCCCGATTACGAAATAGGTTTTCGTGCATACGCTTACTGGGGTTTTCAACGGTCGATGGCTGCACAACTCGATCAAAAAACAATGTACTCCTTGCGTCCCGGAACAGAAATTATTCCTTATCTCATGCCTTCCGGTATGGGCTATGGCAGAACTCGTGACCCGCAAGGCACTCAGTATCCACACATCTATCCCGGCGAAAATCTGGGCGCATTCAATTTCTTCGAAGCTTCCTCTATTCGGAAAGTGGGAAATAAATACGTAACCATTTACAGCGGATATTCAGGACCCGATTATGGAGTGGGAAGCTCTAATTCGGCACTGCGTTATGCTTATGCCGATACTCCGCTGGGTCCGTGGAAGAGTGGTGGCGTGCTTGTAGACTCGCGTGCACCGGAACTTAACGAAGATGGCTCGGCTTTGCAAACTACCAATGCCGGTCACAACACACACGGAAGTATTGAGCTGATTAATGACCAATGGTACGTATTCTATCACCGTCCGCCTCGTGGATTTGGTTTTGCACGGCAACCCATGGTCGCTCCGGTTATCATTCATCAAGATGAAAAACCGGTGTCTGACGGTGGGAAAGTTTCCATCCGTGCCTACGATCCTTACGCCAAAGATTATATATGGACTGCACGCGATAAGCAAGGTCGGGAATATACCGGCGCCGAAGTCACTTCGGAAGGCTTCCAGATTTATGGTCTTGACCCTTATCAATATTATTCCGCAGGCTATGCTTGCTATCTCTCTAATAATGCTTTGCAACAAGATTCGTGGGATATCTGGGATAACAATGCCCCTATTGCCGGCGTGAAGAACAGCGATATCATAGGATATAAGTATTTCGGCTTCGGAGGACTTGACCGACATACAAAAGGACTGAAACCTTTTGCAGGAACGAAGCCGGGAAATGGCACCGCATTCAATCTGTTTCTTACACCCAAAACAGACAAGGCCTTTAAAATCAATATTTGGTTGGATGGTCCTTGGGATAATGAAGCATGGAAGGGAAAGAAAATTGCCGAGATAAACGTTCCGGCAAATTCGGCACAAGTAATGTCGCCGTTTACGGCAGATGTATCGGCTGTTGTTGACCGCTTGGATAAGAAACATGCCATCTATCTGGTAGCGGAAAGTACCGAATCCGGCGAGCTATTTGACTTGGCAGGACTTGGATTCAGCTCGAAAGAAAAGAAAATCACTCCACCGGTTGTACCCACCGTTACTGTTCGGGTGAATGGAACGACAATAGCATTGCCGCCTACGCCTCTCCGTTCGACCAACGCCAATGGTATCGTGGGTTACAATATGTATGAAACGACGTATAAGCTTCCGGCATCTGCAACGGGAGTACCTTCCGTATCGGCATCTGCCGACAACCCCGATGTGAAAGTTTCCGTTGAACAACCTACGTCTGTTAAGGGAACGGCTGTGGTGCAGTTTGATTATAAAGGAGCGGTTAAAACGTATAGGGTGTTGATGGAGTAGGCATGTTCCTTATCTTTGCCTCTTCAAACAAAACCTTATTAGTATGTTAAAACTTCTTTTATCATTCTCTATTTATTTGATGCTGCTTGGCTCGTGCACCTCTTCGGCACAAGCGCCTATTGACGACTTGGCAAGACGAGTTGCAGGAGCCAAGGCAGACTCGCTGTTGTTTCGACTTCAACAACCGACAACGCCCGATGCCGACTATTTTGAAATAGAACGGCAAGGCGACAAAGTGCTTATTACCGGTAACAATGCGGTGTCGCAGGCTACCGGCTTAAACTGGTACTTAAAATACGGTGTGGGCGATACGAAGGTACGCCGCGAAACGACCAAGCGCGAACGTTATTACCTTAATTATTGTACGTTTTCGTATTCCATGCCTTTTTGGGACTGGAAGCGTTGGGAGCAAGAAATCGACTGGATGGCTATGCACGGTGTCAACATGCCGCTTAGTATCACGGGCATAGAAACGGTGTGGTATCATTTGCTGAAGCGGGTGGGATATTCCGAAGCGGAGATTGGCGAATTTATTGCCGGACCGGTTTACATGGCGTGGTGGCAGATGAATAACTTGGAAGGGTGGGGAGGTCCTAACCCCGAAAGCTGGTACCGACGGCAAGCCGAACTCGAAAAGAAGATTGTGGCACGTATGCGCGAACTGGGCATCGAACCGGTCTTTCCGGGTTATGCAGGCATGGTGCCCCGCAACATCGGCGAGAAGTTGGGTTACAACATTGCCGATCCGGGCAAATGGTGCGGCTTTAACCGTCCTGCGTTCTTATCAACCGACGATCCGCACTTTGATGAGTTTGCTGCCATCTATTACGAAGAATTAGAGAAACTTTACGGAAAATCGCGCTATTACAGTCTCGACCCTTTCCACGAAGGAGGAAACTCGCAGGGGGTAGACCTTGGAGAGGCGGGCAAGAAACTGATGGCAGCAATGAAGAAAGCCAATCCCGATGCGGTGTGGGTGGTGCAGTCGTGGCAAGAGAACCCGCGCAAGGCTATGATTGAACCGCTCAATGCAGGTGACTTGTTGGTGCTCGATTTGTATAGCGAAAAGGTTCCTCGCTGGGGAGACCCTAAATTTCCGCAATACCGCAAAGAGGGTTATGGCAAGCACGAGTGGCTCTATTGTATGTTGCTCAACTTCGGTGGTAATGTGGGACTGCACGGTCGCATGAATCAGTTGGTCGACGGCTATTACGATGCTTGTTCGCTGCCCGCGGGAGAGACATTGCGTGGCGTGGGGGCTACTCCCGAAGGGATAGGCAACAACCCTATGATGTACGAGCTGTTGTTTGAATTGCCTTGGCGTGCCGAACGTTTCTCGCCCGATGATTGGTTACAAAGCTATTTGCAAGGACGCTACGGCGGCAAGCTGTTGCCCCAAGTGCAAGAGGCGTGGCGTGCACTGGAACATACGGTTTACAACATGCCGGTGGATTATCCGGGACAAGGTACGGTGGAGAGTTTGCTGTGTGCCCGTCCGGGTTTTCATCTCAAACGTACTTCTACGTGGGGTAGTTCGGTGCTGTTTTATCCTGCCGACTCAACGGCAAAGGCGGCACGACTGATGTTGGAAGCGCGCTCCGAGTATGCCGGCAATAATCATTTTGCTTACGACCTGACGGATATTGTTCGCCAAAGCAATGCCGACCGTGCGAATGTATTGCTCGAACAAATCTCGCAGAGCTACGACCGGAAAGATGTGAAAGCGTTCGCCCGACAAACCGAACAGTTTCTTACATTGATATTGCAGCAAGACAGTTTGCTAAGTACACGCCCTGAGTTTTCGGTCGATACATGGCTGAACGAGGCGGCTTCGGCAGGTAATACTCCGCAAGAGAAACAACTCTATGTACGTAATGCGGCACAATTGATTACGGTGTGGGGTGACAGCATAGCTGCCAATCAGGGTGGTTTGCACGAGTATGCTCACCGTGAGTGGGGTGGGGTGTTGCGTACGCTTTACTACGACCGCTGGGCGGCGTTCTTCAAGCAACGACTGGCTGTGTTGGAAGGAAAGGAAAAAGAAAAGCCTCTTGACTTCTACGCCATGGAAAAAGCATGGGTAGATCGTCAAGTGGCAGCCTATTAGATAAAAGAAGAGAAGGGATAGGCTTGTGTGCCTATCACTTCTCCAATAAGTTTTTCAGGAAAGCATCCAACTCTTCGTCCAACCCTTCCATGAGGCAATCGTTGAGCAGCAGCGTGTCGTCGTCCACCAGCAGCAGTTCTGCCAGTGTCTCTTTGTCGTCGTCGACCAGCACAAACGAATAGGGTTTCATAATGGCGCTTACTTTGTCGAAAGCCCCGCGTTCTTTCATGGTACCCAACAGCGAGGCGAGTACACGTTCCACTTCTTTGTAGAAGTTATCACCTTGGTCGGTCATCCACTCTTCAATGACGACGGTTGCCAGCTCTTCTTCATCGTCGTTGAAGACAATCAGTTCGCCGGAGTTGGGATTTACTTGCAGGTGAATGTCGGTAACAATGGATTGCCCGTTTTCGGTACAGGTGTATCCGCACACAGCCTTTTTAAGGGCTGCTTCGAGCTGTGATAGTGATGTTTGAGAAAGTTTCATGTAGCTATATGTATTTTTATTGAAATCGTTTCATTTGCGCATCCAGACGCGATAGTCCTTTTCTACGCTTGTTCAACTCGGTTACGTAGCGCGAAGTTTCTATGTAATTGGGAATCTCCCACGCTGCTATGGAACCTCTGTTTTTCTTCTCTTCCACCTTGTCCACTTCGTAGGCGGCATTCTGTGCTTTCAGTGCCCACTCTGCGGCTACGGCGATGCTGTCTTGCATTTCGTAGCCCAGTGCCAAGTTGTAGGCAGCCTGCATTTTCTGTTTTACCTTTTTCCGGTTGTACTCTTGTTGCCACAGTTCGATGGCTTTGCTCCAGTTCTTCTCTTTGACATATACGGCGGCGTCGCGCATATTCACCGAGCCTCCGCTAAAGAAGTAGCGTTCGCCTTGCGTCCAGTAGGGCAGCAGTTGCTTCGCCGGTACGGAGCCGGCAAACTCCGAAGCTTGCTTCAGCATCTCTTCGTCGTCGATGAGGCGGTGATTGACGGCAGCCATGGAGCCGCCGTACTCTTCCCAGAAGATGCTGTCCACCGACTGTACGGTGGTCATGGGGCGGGTACGTTCGGGTAGGTATATTTTTACGATGGGATAGACTTTTACATCCAGCGTACCCTCGTAAGCTTCTATTTCGGGTTGATAAGATATTTTACGGCGTGCACGCACCTGAATGTTCTCCAGTGCGACGAGGAAATCCACGTCCAACCCCTGTGTAAGGTTGATTACTTCGTCCTTGCTAAGGGTGCTTACGCGCGGGAATGCGTCGTGAGTGCGCAATGCCGAGTCGCATATCACCACTTCGTCGAAGTAGTTTGCTTGTACCAATGCATTCGCCAAAGCTTCGGTGGTAATGACGGCATCGCCGTTGAAGTAGGTTGTCTTTCGAGCTACTTCGTTAGGTCCTTTGGGGCTATTCTCTTCGTCTTCCAGAATAGCCTTGTTGTCGGGAGTAGCAGGCATATTGTTCACCACACCCATCCGTTTTAAGGTCGACGGAAACGTTACCTCCGCCGGCAACATATAGTCTATGGAGAGCTGCTCCACTGTTTGGCAAGCGCCAAACAGTAAAGAGCAACAGCATCCAAAGATGATATGTTTAAAGATTTTTTCCATGACAGTTTTTAAACTTTTTGCCGCTGCCGCACGGACAGGGGTCGTTGCGACCCACAGTCTTTTCGGCGCGCACCGGCTCCCGTTTGGCTTCACGCGTATCGCGTCCGGCGGCAACCTGTTGATTGGGGTCGTTCAGGTCGTTCTTCTGTTCGCGATATTTGCTCAAATCTTGTCGGCGTTCGGGAGCAGCCTGACGGATGTCTTGCGGTTCTTGGGTCAGGATGTTACCGCGCATCAATATGGAGACGGTTTGGTTGTTAATCTTCTCCACCATGGCATCAAAGAGCGTTACCGATTCCAGCTTGTAAATCAGCAACGGGTCTTTCTGCTCGTAGCTTGCATTTTGTACCGAGTGTTTCAACTCGTCGAGTTCGCGCAGGTTTTCTTTCCATGCTTCGTCTATCACGTGCAGCAAGATGTTCTTTTCGAACGACTTCACCACCTCTTTACATTCGCTGTCGTAAGCGGCTTTCATGTTGCACGATATGTTGTACACACGTTTGCCGTCGGTGATAGGTACCAGAATGTTTTCGTACATGTGTCCCTGTTTCTCGTACACCTCTTTAATTACCGGATAGGCAATTTGTGCCATACGTTCGGACTTACGTTTGTATTGCTCCATGGCTTCGGTAAAGGCGCGTTCGGCAAGGTCGTCTTTCTTGAGGTCTTTAAACTCCTCCTCGTTGAAAGGCGGTTCCATGGCGAGCGTTTGCAGGTAGTCCATTTTGCAGTCGTTGTAGTCGGGCGCTTCGACGGGTGAGGCGCAGCGGTCCCAGATCATGTTGACGATGTCCATGCCGATGCGTTCGCCTATCAATGCGTGGCGACGTTTGGTATAGACCACGGTACGTTGTTTGTTCATCACGTCATCGTATTCCAGCAGGCGTTTACGGATGCCGAAGTTGTTTTCTTCCACCTTCTTTTGGGCACGTTCGATAGACTTTGAAATCATGCCGGCTTCAATCATTTCGCCCTCTTTGAATCCCAATCTGTCCATGACGCCGGCAATGCGGACGGAGGCAAACAGTCGCAGCTAGTCGTCTTCCAGCGCAACGAAGAACACCGACGAACCCGGGTCGCCCTGACGTCCGGCACGTCCGCGGAGCTGACGGTCTACGCGGCGCGATTCGTGGCGTTCGGTACCGATGATAGCCAAACCGCCTGCCGCTTTCACTTCGGTACTGAGTTTGATGTCGGTACCACGACCCGCCATGTTGGTAGCGATAGTCACCGTACTGCTTTGTCCGGCTTGTGCCACAATGTCCGCCTCTTTCTGGTGGAGTTTGGCATTCAGCACGTTGTGAGGTATCTTACGCATGGCAAGCATCTTGCTTAGCATTTCCGATATTTCTACCGACGTAGTACCCACCAGCACGGGTCGTCCTTCGTTCACCATTTTTTCTATCTCTTCGATGACGGCTTTGTACTTTTCGCGTTTGGTTTTGTACACGCGGTCGTTCATGTCGTTGCGTGAAATGGGTCGATTGGTAGGTATCACCACCACGTCCAATTTGTAGATGTCCCAGAACTCGCCTGCTTCCGTCTCGGCGGTACCGGTCATACCCGAGAGTTTGTGATACATGCGGAAGTAGTTTTGCAGCGTAATGGTGGCAAAGGTTTGTGTGGCGGCTTCCACTTTCACACGTTCTTTGGCTTCGATGGCTTGGTGCAGACCATCGGAGTAGCGGCGACCTTCCATGATACGTCCCGTTTGTTCGTCCACAATCTTCACCTGTCCTTCGATGACCACATATTCGTCGTCTTTTTCGAACATGGTGTAAGCCTTCAGCAGTTGGTTGATGGTGTGTACCCGTTCCGACTTAATGGCGTAGTTGGTGAGCAGACGGTCTTTCTTCTCCAACCGTTGTTCGTCCGACAAGCCCGATTCGTTTTCCAGTTCGGAAAGTTCGGCAGTGATGTCGGGCAGCACAAACAGTGTGGGGTCTTCGGCGTTGCCGGTGATGAGGTCAACTCCTTTATCGGTGAGGTCGACGCTGTTGAGTTTCTCGTCGATGACAAAGTAAAGCGGGTCGGTCGCTTCGTGCATGCGCTTGTTGTTTTGCTCCATGTAGATTTCTTCCGTCTTGAGCATGCCTGCTTTGATACCCTGTTCGCTGAGGAACTTAATGAGCGGTTTGTTTTTGGGAAGTGCCTTGTGGCTGCGGAACAGTGCCAGATAGCCTTCTTCCTGCTCTTTTTTGTCGCCCGATGCAATGAGTTTGCGGGCTTCGGTAAGATATTGGGTAGCCAGTTTCTTTTGCGCTTCCACCAATCGTTCCACCAGCGGGCGCAGTTCTTCGAACAGTTGGTCTTCGCCTTTGGGTACCGGTCCCGATATAATAAGCGGTGTACGGGCATCGTCAATCAACACCGAGTCCACCTCGTCGACAATGGCGTAGTTGTGTTGACGTTGTACCAAGTCTTTGGGGCTGATAGCCATGTTGTCGCGCAGGTAGTCGAAGCCAAATTCGTTGTTGGTTCCGAAAGTGATGTCTGCCAAGTACGCTTTACGGCGTGCGTCGGAGTTGGGTTGATGCTTGTCGATGCAGTCCACGCTCAGTCCGTGGAACATATAGAGCGGTCCCATCCATTCCGAGTCGCGTTTGGAGAGGTAGTCGTTGACGGTTACCACGTGTACGCCGTTGCCGGTGAGTGCATTGAGGAATACGGGCAGCGTAGCCACCAACGTTTTACCTTCACCGGTAGCCATTTCGGCAATCTTACCTTTGTGCAGCACCACGCCGCCAAAGAGTTGCACGTCGTAGTGTATCATGTTCCACACAATTTCGTTGCCGCCTGCTACCCAATGATTTTGATAGATAGCCTTGTCGCCTTCTATGCGAACAAAGTCCTTGGTGGCAGCCAGTGTACGGTCGAAGTCGTTGGCGGTAACCGTTATCTCCTCGTTTTCGGTAAAGCGTCGGGCGGTCTCTTTTACAATGGCAAATGCCGTAGGCAGTGCTTCATCGAGGGCTTTCTCGTAGATTTCCAGAATCTCCTTGTCTATTTTGTCGACTTGGGCAAACACGGCTTCGCGTTTTTCCAGTTCCACATTTTCGATGCCGGCTTTCAGTTCGTTCACTTTGGCACGCTGTTCGGCAGCCGCGTTGCTGATGTTGGCTTTCAGCTCATCGGTTTTGGCACGCAGTGCGTCGTTGTCGAGGGCGGCAATCTCGGGATAAACGGCTTTAATTTTGTTTACCCACGGCTGTATCTCTTTCATGTCTCGCGAGGCTTTATTGCCAAATATCGAGCTTATAAATTCATTAAATCCCATTCGTTATGTTTTTTTAAATTGTCAATTGACAATTTGCTGTGATTATTACTTGGTTATTTAGTTTTCTTATTCTTATAGTCGTCGCTTTCGTGCGACCTTTTTTTTGAATTGTCAATTGTCAATTGTCAATTTCCCCGCCGTGTTCCCACTGGGTGCCCGTATGCGCATGGCTCCCGTCAGTGTGGGGGCGATGCTTAGCATGCTGACAGGTGTGCGTACGGTGGCTGTTTTTACGCCGGTACCGAAAAATAGTAACGGTGCTTGCAACGGCGTATAGCGCACTGTGCGGTGGTCGGTAGAGTTCGGCTCTACGATAGTCCATCCCGGTAGCACATCAATATAGAGGTCGCCCGACACCTTTCGGTGGTAAGCATTGCGGATGCGTTCCACTTGGGGCGACCACGAACCCAGCAGCAAGCGGTGTGCCGAATAAGCTTCGTTTACGCCGCTGAACTGCATCAGGAAAGTTGCCGATTTATCTTGTATCTCGGCAAGGTCCAGATGCTTGTTTTCTATCAACCGATGGTTGAGGTATATCTGTTTGTTGTAGTAGGCTTCTACGTATTGTCCTTCGCCGTAGGTAGCCATCAGGTACATATTGAGCAGTGTGGCGCAACGGTTCAGGTGAAACTCGCCTCCGGGGGTACGATACAAAGCCAAGTCGGCATTATCGGGGTCGGCATATCCGGTGGAGGTGACACACAACAGCACGTTGTGGAGTCCTATTTTATGCTCCAGCATATCCAACAGTGCGGCGATGCTACGGTCCAGACGCACATAGGTATCTTGCATCTCCATGGCACACTCTTGCACGCTGCGGTGGTTGTAGTTACCGGCGTAGTAGGTCAGGGCAAGCACGTCGGGGGTGTTGTCGCGTCCCAGCAGACTGTTTTCGAGTACCTCTTCGGTGAGCATATTTACCTCGTCGTTGATAAGCGGACTGGTGACGAGGCGGCGATATTTATTCAGGCGTTCGTTATCGAACTGATATTTAAACGGAATGTCCCGCCATTCGGGCAGGAAGGTGTAGGCACTCACCGAATGAGTGGGTTGCCACACCATGTCGCGGATGCGCAAATCGGGCGACTTTCGGTCGTTGTAAATGCTCATCCACCAAGGGAACTCGCCGTAGTAGGTGGTTCCGCACCACTTGCCCGTTGTTTGGTTGAGCCAAAAAGCACCGTCGGCACTATGTCCGGCGGACAGAACGGCTGCGTCGCGGGTGGGCGCTATGGCGTAAACGATGGCTTGGTTACGGGTGGCTATCTTTAGTTCGTCGGTGAAAGTCGACGTCAGCAGTTGCGAGGGTGACGAACTCTCGTCGGTATAATTGCCCATGAAGGCGGAGTCGTCCACGCAACTAATGGCACGCAGGGTGTTTACATCCATGCGGTAGTTGCCGATGATGCCGTTTAGCGAGGGGGTGGTTCCGCTGAACAGTGTTGCCATAGCAGAAGCACGGTCTACGCCGTTGAAGGGGATGTCCATTTGCGTAAACACATGTCCCTCACGCATCAGTCGTTTAAACCCTTTTTCTCCGTACAACGACGAAAAAGCCTCCTGATAGTCGGCGCGCAACTGGTCGACGGTCAGCATCACTACCAATTTGGGTGGTGCGGCATTGGTTTGTGCTTGCATGCCGCCGAAGGTAAGAGCCAGAATGGAGGTTATCAGTCCTTTTTTTATCATTTCCGATGAATTTGGGTCGTTACGACGTTGTTTAGTGAACGTATCCACAAACAAGCTGCCAAAGGTAATACCGCTAAGTTAAAGTTTTGTGGTATTATCGCCCAAAGCAGTATAAAAAGTGTTAATATTGCGCAATTCAGCATCAGGTACCAGCTTCTCTGTCTTTTTTTCACCTTTATAATAAGGTGTGGAAGCAGCAACAAGTGGAACGGGTGGAAGACAAACAGCAGATAATTGGGGCTTACCGTGGGATGCACCGAAAAGAGCACAAGAAAAGCCAGCACGCAGCCTGCCATTCCCGCCGTGAGGAACAGCACCAAGTCAATGCCCCACCACGATTTTTTGTATCGAAAGCCTGCCAATGTCAGGAGAAGAATCAAGGTAAACAAGCCCCAGCCTGCTTGTAGTGGAGTGATGTCCGACAAGGCAAACCCTTCGTTGTCGGGAGATGTCGCTTTCAGCAACGTCTCTTCGGCGCTCACGAGCGGTCGGCTTGTACCGTCGTCTTCGACGACGATGGCTTCTCTGAAATAGTCCCTCACATAGAACGGCACAAACATCATTTCGCGTCGGTTTATGGGTGCATCTGCTTTGCTGCCCAAGCATAAGTCGATACTCAAGCGGCTCCATTCGTGACCGGGCGTATATTGATGAATGATGCTGCGGAAGCTTTCGCCGATGTCGGTAGTGTACATATCGTCGGCATATTGCAGTGTGCCGCCAATGGCTTTCTCGATTTGGTCGCGCGGGCGTGTGGCGCAATTGTCGTAGAAGAAGTTGTATCGATAGATGCGATTTTCGGGGAGGTAGTTTTCTTCGAGCAGCTTCACCAGCTTCACCTTTTCCGACTGATTCAGGTTGAGTATCTGTTGCGACACGTTCCGTCCGAAGTATTCGTATTCGCGCATAAAGCGGTCGAATCGGCTTACGCCCAGTTGGTAATCCGTCTCGCCCAAAGCAAAGCGCAGTTCGAAGTTGGGTGCGTCGAAGTTAAAGATGCCGTAGTTGTACACCACATCCGTTCGTCGCGTAAAGTTTTCGTATCGAATGGCTGTGTGTCCGAACAGGGTATATATCTCTTGCCCTGCGCTGCACGTAAGCAAACTCATGCGTATGGAGTCGTTATCGATAGTTGCGTCAGACTGCTTTCCCCACGCGGATGCAGGGAAAATAGACAGGAGAAGTAAAGCGATATAAACTTTGTACGGCAATCTCTGTTTCATGGCGCAAAGGTAGTGATTTATTTATAATTACGCATGAGATGACAGTTGTGTAATAGATACCCGATTTTTGCTTTCAGCTCTTCAGCCGGCTTGCAATGTTTTGTAGGATAGTGAGTTCGGCTGAAAGATATACCCTGAAAGTAAAAAATCCGCATTCAGCCGTATTTTTTGCGGAGATACTAACTTATCGGAGGCAGCGATTTGTTTATTAGTTGTTATTTACTGATAAATAACTATGTATCAGTAATATATTGTTTTTGCACTGCACTTTCTTTACCGTCCGACCAACGTCGTACGAGCGTCCGACCAACGTCGTACGGTCGGACAACCATCGTCGGACGGTCGTACGACGGTGGTCGGACGGGAAAGAATGTGTGCTGCAAAGACAACAAAATAAGCTGTAAAGATAAGAATGCAAGAAAGAAAAGTTATAAGAAGCTGTTTTGATTTTAGTGTTCTCAAAGCAAGAGTAATAAAAAACCATTTCAATAAATTCAAAACAACTTCTAAAGTTTAGAGCCTCTTTAAAGCGTGATAACCTTTTGCTCAAACTGCTCTTTGTCAATTGCCTTGTTGCGTATGCGACTGCGGTAGTTATAAATGGTAGCCAGCGAGTAACCCAAAAAGTGGGCTATTTGCTGGCTGTCGGTTACTCCCAAACGGATAAGGGCAAAGATGCGTAGCTCGGGAGTGAGTAATTCGTTTGATTTGGGGTAAATCTTACCGTCGTCTGTCAGCAGGTTGTTGAAGGAGTGGATAAAAGAGGGGTAGAGCGTAAGAAACGATTTGTCGAACTCGTTGTAGAAGTCGTTGCGCTCGTCTTGAAGAAACTGATCGGACTTAATAGCTTTGAACAGGTCGTCTATGCGCGATGCCATAGCCAGCTTGGCAAGCATGCGGCGATAGGCTTCCAGTTTGTCGAGGTAATTGATGCACCGGTCTAGATAACGGGCTATATAGACTTCTTTGACCTTTCCGGTCTCCGCCAACTCTTCGTTTACCGAACGCAAGCGTTGATTGGCTTCGCTAAGGTCGCGCCGCATTGCCGAAAGTTTGCGCATCCAGCGGTAGAGATAAAATACGGCTATCAACAAAAAGAGAGAGAGTGCACTGATACTAAACAGCATGATGCGGATAACGTTGCGTTCTCTTTTTTCTTTCAGTTTGTAGGCTTTGTCGATAATGGGAAAGAACTGCGTCACTTCGATGAAGCGGAGGCGGGCGTTGCAGTCCACGGCATCTTCCATGGAGCAACTGAGGTATCGGTAAGCGCGGTCGATGTCGCCTGCCTGATACATTAACATGGCGAGCTTCTGCAAAGAAGCATACTCGCGGATGCCCGACTTTAAGTCCAGTATGGCGGTTTGTATCAGGTAGTAGGTTTCGTTGTCGAAATCGTTTTGGACGTGATAGGCTTCGGACAAGGTGTAAAACAGATACACTTGTTGGCGCGGGTCGGGCGACTGTTCCAATGCATCGTTGAGCAACGTCAAGGCACGGTCGGCAGAACCGTTTACAATCTCTTGCTCTGCTTCTACAATAGTGCGGTTGATGTCTTGGGGCATAATGCTAATGATGGAGTCGCGGTACAAATCGGTCTTCTTCCAATGTTCCGCACCTTCGCTCTTCAGCCCGATGTAGTCGGAAATCCAACCGTAGCAGGCACGGTAGGTTTGGTAGTAGGTAATCAGTTCGTCCTTGTCCAATTCATTGGGGCGAACCTTACTCAAGATGCCTAATGCTTCGTTGTACATACCCATTACACCCATTAGCAGGGCATGGTCTATGCGTGTGCGGTTGCTCCACTGCGGATTGTGCAGTTGCGGCAACAGTGCGGTGCGGTAGTTGATGTAGTGCAACGCCGAGTCCGCCTGAAAGTGCAGATAGGCTTCGAACAGCGAGTCCGCCAGTTGGTATTGCTCCACGGGCGTACGAGCTTGCTTTAACTGTACTTTCAACTCGCCTATGGTAGTCTCTTTCTGACTGAAATAGTGCTCTTTACGGGCAATGACGTCGTCTAACTTTTTGAGTGCGGATTTTGTGCGTGCCGATTGTGCCTGCATCGATAACGGGCAGACCGGCAGCAATAAAAGCAACAGGTATGATAGGTATTTATTATACATAAGGTCAGCAATGTGTTTG
>JAISHU010000088.1 GCA_031262385.1 Mediterranea sp. (in: CFB group bacteria) | reverse complement strand
TTATTCTTTTGTCCTTTTGATTGCCGCTTCTCTTGCCTCTCTCGCACCTCCTGTGCCTGACGACGAGCCTGCCGTAATGCCTTCTCTTCGCTGTGAATCGTATCGTCAAGTGCTTCATCTTCCAACATGCGCTGGGCAGTATAGAAAGAGTAATTGCCACCGTATTGCCGAATGCCCTGTTCGGAAAGTTCATAAGTCAAAGGCAGCATATCCAATAATGTACGATCATGGCTAACAACCACAAGTGTGGCTGTGCAATCGCCGATAAAGCGATAGAGTAATTCGCGACTTGCCGCATCCAAATGATTGGATGGTTCGTCCATCAGGATTATCTCGGGTTTATGGATTTGGATGCCCGCTAAGAACACTTTGGTTCGCTCTCCTCCGCTCAACCCATCCATGCCATTATGTAGCGTAGCAGATTTTACTCTCCAGTAGTCCAAAGCTTCCCGACAACGAGCTTCTATAGTCCAGTCGTCGGATAAAGTGTCATAATCCTTTTGTGCCACACTACCTCGCAGAGTCGCTTCGAGCGCTTGCAACTTGGTGTTGACATTTAAAGCTTCGGCTATTGTTCGATTCAAATATCCGGTGTGTTGCTCTATATAGTAAGGTGTCGACGAGCAGAAGATATTCCCTACCGACGGCTGCAGCGTTCCGCCAATAAGCTTTAATAGCGTAGATTTCCCCACACCATTATTGCCTACAATAGATACTTTCTCGCGACTTTCGACGGAGAAACTTATATGCTCAAAAATATTTTGCTGATGAGCGTAGCTATATGCCACGTCGTTTATAATGATACTCATGATGTGATACAATTACCGAGTCTTGTAGCCATAGTTCCAATAATCCCACATCCGCCTCTGTATTTATTTTTTCAACTCCGGATACGTAATCCTCGTGTGATAAATCGTCATCAGTTTCTCTTTGAACACCGACTTCACGGTGGCAATGTCTTTGAACGTGATAGGGCATTCTTTGAAGAAGCCCTCTTCTACTTGCGAGTCGATGATTTTGTCGACCAACGCATTGATTTTCTTTTCGGTGTACTCGGGTAGGCTGCGCGAGGTAGCTTCTACGGCATCCGCCATCATAAGGATAGCTGTTTCGCGGGTAAAGGGGTTGGGACCGGGGTAGGTAAACAACGCTTCGTTGGGCTCTTCGTCCGGATGTTCGTTCTTCCACGAAATGTAGAAGTACTTCACCTTGCCTTTACCGTGGTGAGTGGCGATGAAATCTTTGATAACAGTGGGGAGGTCGTATTTCTCGGCAAGCTTCAGTCCGTCGGTGACGTGGCTGATTATGATTTGCGCACTCTGCTCGTAAGGCAGGAATTTGTGGGGATTGACGCCGCCCGATTGGTTTTCGGTGAAGTAGATAGGGTTCTCCATTTTGCCGATGTCGTGATACAAAGCTCCGGTACGCACCAATTGACTTTTGGCTCCGATGCGGTTGGCTGCTTCGGCGGCAAGATTAGCTACTTGCATGGAATGTTGGAAGGTACCGGGTACGGTTTCGGACATTCGGCGAAGCAGAGGGTTGTTGATGTTGGAGAGTTCCACCAGCGTGACGTTGGAGGTGAAACCGAATATTTTTTCGAGTGCAAAGAGCAACGGATAGGCGAAGAGCAGCAGCACACTGTTGATAAGGAAGTAGATGTACATCGTGCCGTTGAGCTTGGAGAGGCTGTTCTCGGTAGTCAGTTCGTAGGCGAAGAAGAGTGTAACGTAGGTCAGTGCTATCAGAAATGCCGTGCGGAAGAGTTGCGAGCGTTGCGACAGTTCCCGCAGGCTGTAGATAGCTACCAGTCCCGTCGCCACTTGCAACAGAATGAACTCGTAGGGGGCATTCAAGCCAATGGAGCAGATAAGTAGAGTTACTACATAGGTGTGAAAGGCGGTACGCGAATCCAGAAAGACACGAATGATAATGGGGAGCATGGCGTAGGGGATGACATAGACACTCAGCACATTGTGTTTCGCAATGAGCGAGGTTGCCACACTGTAAAACACGATCAGGATGAACAGCAGCGATAAGCTGCCTTTGTGTTCGTAGTAATCTTTGCGGAAAAGGTCGAGATAGAGCATAAAGAAGAGCATGATGATAGCGACAAACAGAATCTGCCCTATTAATATAAGGTGTCTTTGTCCGATACCTTCGTTGCGCTTTAGCGATTCTTGTTGCAAGCTTTTGAGAATGTCGTAGGTCTGTCTGCCTACGATTTCTCCGCGGTCGACAATCTTTTGTCCGCTCAGTACGATGCCATTTGCCCACGAGAAGTTATTGAACATCTCTTTCTCGGCGGTTTCCGTACGTTGTTGGTCGTAAATTAGGTTGGGGAAGATGTATTCGCTGAGCGTATATCGGCTTAAAACCTGTGGTGAGTAGTGCGTAGAGTCGCCGTAGAGCACGTAGGCATAGGCATCTTTCACCGAAAAGAGTCGGGCGGTGCTGTATTGTTTGGCGAGTTTGTCGTCCACAACCATGATTGTGGCGGTGCTGTCTTTTGCTAATCGGGAGATGTCTTCCGAGCTTAGTACGCCCACGGCATAGATTTCGGAGAGCCGTTTTTCCAGATAATTCAGGTAGTTTACCGATGCGTGGTGGGTATGATGTCTGGAGGGATGCAACGCTTTCAGTTTGTTCAATGCATTCTTCTCTATCTCTTTGTTCAATTGGAAAAAGGGTTGGAAGGCGGCACGGATGCTGTCTTGCTCGTGCTTTACCACCGCTGCATCTTTGTAGATGGGAAAGTCGAACGTGGCAATAAGTTGCTCGTATTTCCACGGTTTGTTGATGTCGAACTGGTAATTGAACTTATTGTCGCGCGGCAAGAACCATGCGATAACCGCTACCGTGGCTATAAAAATGAGTGCTTTGTATAGCAGGTCCCTGTACGGGTAACTTCTTTTGGAGCCTGATTTTTTCATCTTTGTCACAATTTGGGGCGAAAAGTACAAAAAAAAATACGACTGTGGAAAAAATGCTTTAATTTTGCGGGCTAATTATCAGATAAATATGCCAACTATGAAGGAAAAAAGGGTGCGAGTGCGTTTCGCTCCCAGCCCAACGGGCGCTTTACATATCGGCGGTGTGCGTACCGCTCTTTACAATTATCTCTTTGCCCGTCAGCACGGCGGCGATTTCATCCTACGCATTGAAGATACCGATTCTACCCGCTTTGTTCCGGGTGCCGAGGAGTATATACAAGAATCGTTTAAATGGTTGAACCTTCCTTTCGACGAAGGAGTGGGGGTAGGAGGCGACAAAGGTCCTTACCGTCAATCCGAACGACGCGATATATATATAAGGTATGTCGACCAACTGTTGGCGGACGGCAAAGCTTACATGGCTTTTGATACACCCGAAGAACTGAATGCCATGCGCGAAAGCGTGGCGAACTTCCAATACGACGCTTCTACCCGCATGCAAATGCGCAACTCGCTTACGCTCTCCAAAGAAGAGACCGATGCGTTGTTGGCGGCAAACAAACAGTATGTGGTACGCATCAAGATAGAACCCAACGAAGATGTACGGGTGAACGACCTTATCCGTGGCGAGGTGGTGATAAACTCGTCGGTGCTCGACGATAAGGTGCTCTACAAATCTGCCGACGGACTGCCTACTTATCATCTTGCCAACGTGGTGGACGACCATCTCATGGAAATCTCGCACGTTATCCGCGGCGAAGAGTGGCTACCTTCCGCACCGTTGCATGTGTTGCTTTACCGTGCGTTGGGTTGGGCTGACAGCATGCCGGCTTTTGCACACCTGCCGCTTCTACTGAAGCCCGAAGGCAACGGCAAACTCAGCAAACGCGATGCCGACCGTTTGGGATTCCCTATCTTCCCGCTGTCGTGGACCGACCCCAAAACGGGCGAAACTTCCGTGGGCTATCGCGAAGCGGACTATATGCCCGAAGCGCTGGTGAATTTCCTTGCTCTGCTGGGCTGGAATCCGGGCAACGACCAAGAGATTATCTCCATGGACGAGATGATACGGAAGTTCGACTTGGAGCATTGTAGCAAGTCGGGTGCCAAGTTTGCCTATCAAAAGGCGGTTTGGTTTAACCACGAATATATTCTGATGAAGTCCGACCGCGAGATTGCCGAACTGTTTGCGCCCATCGTAAAAGCACACGGCGTGGATGTATCGTTCGAAAAAGTGGTGACGGTAGTGGGCATGATGAAGAATCGGGTCAACTTCGTACACGAACTGTGGGAGTTGTGCAGCTTCTTTTTCGTCGCGCCGACCGCTTACGACGAAAAGACGGTCAAGAAGCGTTGGAAAGAAGATTCACCGCGCGAGATGACCGAGTTGATGCACGTGCTCGAAGGCATTGACGATTTCAGTATCGAAAATCAAGAGAAAATAGTAATGGACTGGATTGCTGCGAAAGGCTATCACACCGGCAACATCATGAATGCGTTCCGTCTTACCTTGGTAGGCGAAGGCAAAGGTCCGCACATGTTCGATATATCGTGGGTACTCGGCAAGGAAGAAACCTTGGCGCGTATGCAACGGGCAATTAAGGTAATTAACCAACTGTAAACCGATAAGATGCTTCTCTACGACCTTGGTATAGGTATATACGATGTACTGGTGCATTTGGATGCGCCGTTCAGCCGCAAGCCCCGCAAAATGATGAAGGGACATTGGGTAGTGTACGAACAGTTGCGGCAACAGTTAGAGAAAGACCGTCGTTATATCTGGTTCCACACGGCTTCGCTGGGCGAGTTCGAGCAGGGACGTCCGCTCATCGAAAAGATTCGTGCCAAATATCCGCAATACGGCATTCTGCTTACCTTCTTTTCTCCTTCGGGCTACGAAGTGCGCAAGAATTATCGCGGTGCGGATGTGGTGTGCTATCTGCCGTTCGACAAACCGCGCAATGTGAAGAAGTTCCTCGATATAGCCAATCCTTGCATGGCATTCTTCATTAAGTACGAGTTTTGGAAGAACTATCTGGACGAACTGCACCGGCGTCACATTCCGGTGTATAGTGTGTCGTCCATATTCCGTCGCAACCAGATTTTCTTTAAATGGTACGGCTCGTTGTATCGCAAGGTGTTACACAACTTCGACCACCTCTTTGTGCAAAACGAGCGTTCCAAGCGCTACTTGGCAAAGATTGGCATCAACCGTGTAACGGTGGTGGGCGATACCCGTTTCGACCGTGTGTTGCAGATACGCGAAGAGGCGAAAGAGTTGCCGCTGGTAGCGCGGTTTAAAGGGGATGCCATCACGCTTGTGGCGGGAAGCTCGTGGCAACCCGACGAAGATTTGTTTATCGACTACTTCAACCGCCACCCCGAGGTAAAGCTGATTATCGCGCCTCACTTGGTCGACGAAAACCATTTGGTGGAGATTATCGGTAAGCTGAAACGCCCTTACGTTCGCTATACCCGTGCCGACGAAAGCAATGTATGCAAGGCGGACTGCCTGATAATAGATTGCTTTGGATTGCTCTCTTCTATCTACCGTTACGGCGAAGTTGCCTACATCGGCGGCGGCTTCGGTGTCGGCATACACAATACGTTAGAGGCGGCTGTCTATGGCATCCCTGTTATCTTTGGTCCCAAATACCAGAAGTTTATGGAGGCTGTTGAGTTAATCGCTACCGGCGGAGCCTTTTCCGTTCAGAGCGGTGAGGAACTGCATCGCCTTCTCGACCGCCTCCTCACCGATGAGGCTTTCCTGACGGCAGCAGGCGACAATGCCGGTCGATATGTTACCGACAATGCCGGTGCAACCGATAAGGTTCTGGGAATGATTAACTTTTAGAAGCTGTTTCAATAAAATCAAAACAGCTTCTTAATAATAGCACATTATTCTTTGTACCAGCCCGCATACATCAGATAGTTGTGTGCTATCTTTTGATTGATTTCTTTGGCTTGCGCCGGTTCAACCTTCTTGACGAACTTGGCGGGTACGCCTGCCCAAATGCTGCCCGGCTCGATGATGGTTCCGCTTAGCACCAAAGCTCCGGCAGCAACAATGGCTCCTTCGCCCACAACGGCATGGTCGAGTACGGTAGCTCCCATGCCGATGAGGGCATAATCCTTAATCGTTGCTCCGTGAATGGTGACGTTGTGTCCTACCGACACGTGGTCGCCTATCTCTACGGTCGATTTCTCGTATAGTGTGTGCAGCACACTGCCGTCTTGTATATTTACGCCGTTGCCGATGCGTATGGAATTGACATCGCCGCGAAGCACGGTACCGAACCAAATGCTGCAATCGCGTCCCATCACTACATCGCCAATAATGGCGGCATTGTCTGCCAAAAAACAGTTCTCTCCAATTTGGGGGGTGAATCCTCTCACCGATTTTATAATAGCCATATTCTTAAATTATAGTTCACTACATTGTTCTTTTAACCACGTTTGCTCCTCTTTGTTCAGTGCGGGCGACAGCAACTCGTACACTTTTCGGTGGTAGTTGTTCAGCCATGCCACCTCTTCGGGAGCAAGCATTTCACGGATGATGCCTTTGCGGCAAATGGGACAGAGGGTAACAGTCTCGAATTGCAGATAGTCGCCAAACATACCCTCGCCGGAGGGTACCGTCAGAACGAGGTTCTCAATGCGGACACCGTGACTGCCGGCGATGTACACACCCGGTTCGTTGGAAGTAACCATGCCGGCTTGCAAGGTTACCGGATTTTCGTTCATGCGGATGCTTTGAGGACCTTCGTGCACATTGAGAAAGTGTCCGATGCCATGTCCGGTGCCGTGCAGATAATTCATGGAATGTTTCCATAACGACATTCGCGCCAACACATCCAACTGCGCACCGCGGGTGCCGACCGGAAACTTAGCCATTGCCAAAGCAATGTGCCCTTTGAGTACCAAGGTGTAATCGCGCTTCTCTTCGTAGGTGAGCGCGCCCAATGCAAGGGTGCGGGTGATGTCCGTCGTACCATCTAAGTATTGCGCACCCGAGTCGAGCAGCAGCATACCTTCGGGTCGTAGCGGACTGTCTGTTTCGGGCGTTGCTTCGTAGTGCACAATGGCGGCATGTTCTTTGTATCCTGCAATGGTCTCGAAGCTCTCGCCCATGTAAAGCGCTTGTTCGGCACGGAAGTCGTGCAGTCGGCGGGTGATGCTGAGTTCGGTTTCGCCTCCTTGCGGTACGGCTTCTTCCAGCCAACGCCAAAACTTCACCAATGCCACACCGTCGCGCTGCATGGCATTCCGTAGTCCGGCAATCTCTGTGGTGTTACGGACGGCTTTCAGCAAAGCTACGGGCGATACACCTATTATAATATAGGTGGGGTCGACGGACGAGGTAACGGCATAATTGGTCTTGGCAGGGTCGAGCAGCAAAGGCTCGGTGATGTGCTCGCGAAGAAACTGCCGGATGTCGTTGGGTTTATGACAGAGCACTCCGTTCTTTTTCAGGTATGCTTCCACTTCGGGTGTTACCTTGTCAGGGGCAATAAACAGATGCGCATACTCTTCGGCAACGAGCAGGTAGCTGATGACCACCGGGTTGTATTGGACATCGCTGCCGCGTAAGTTAAGTGTCCAAGCAATTTCGTCCAAAGCCGACAGCAACAGAGCCTTGGCACCTTGTTTGGCGGTTTCTTTCCGGATAGCGGCGAATTTCTCTTCGACACTTTGTCCCGCATACCTAAGTTCGTAGATAAAGGCGGGTGCATCGGGCAGCGGCGGACGGTCGTTCCATACCACATCCATGGGGTCGTTTATGCTGCGTACGGTGATGCCGTCGGACAGCTCTTTTTGTAATCGTTTCACCGCATCGGCAGCAAACAGGTTGCCGTCGATGCCCACTATCGCCGACGGTTGCAGCCGCTCGGATAAGAATTGGGGAATGGTAAGTGTCTCGGGCAACATCTCTTTATAGAGCGTGATGCCGGTATCTTTCAGTTGTTCGGCAGCCTGTAAAAAGTAGCGCGAGTCAGTCCACAGCCCCGCTTCGTTGGCTGTAATTACTACGGTACCTGCCGAGCCGGTAAAGCCTGAAATCCATTCGCGCGATTTCCAATGGTCGCTTACATACTCACTCAGATGAGGGTCGGCGCTTGGTATGATAAAAGCCTGCACTCCCTCTTCGGCGAGTTGTGCGCGTAGCCTTTCTATACGTTTTATAATTGTAGGGTGTTCCATAAATACAAGTGGTTTTTAAGTGCGGCAAAGGTACGGCTTTACCGGCACGTGTACAAAAACCGATAAAAACATGCGTAAAAACCGGCAATATACCCCTCCAAAATAGAATCCCGTTTTTTGCCTTCAGCTCTTCAGTAGGCGTGTTTAATTTATCTTCTTCTTCACAGTTTTGCGACGCTAAGAGATTTATCGGAGATAGCGATTTATGAGTTGTTGATTAGTGATAAATAACTATGCATCAGTAACAAGTTGTCTTTGTGGCACACTCCCATTACCGTCCGACCAACGTCGGACGAGCGTCCGACCAACGCCGGACGGTCGTACAACCAACGTCGGATGGTCGTCCGACGTTGGTCGGACGGTAATGGGAGTGTGCCACAAAGACAATATCTTGCTGTTACAAAGTTATTATTAACTGACAGGGAATTATTCTTTCAAAGCTTGTTATGCCGTCAGAAAGAACTTTGTATCAGCAAGATATTATCTTCACGCTTTGTTTTGTTCAACGTGAGACGGTGTCGGTAGCCTATCGGCAACGCGGTAGCGACGGTGGGCAAAGAGATACCCTCCGATTGTGCGTAGGCAATGTAGCATGTACACAATTGGCAATTTGATAAAAATTTAGGGGAAATCTTTGTGAATAAAGAAACTATATGTAATTTTGCCGCTCGATTTTATCGAATTATTTAAAAACATTAAAATTTAAAATCAAAAAAAGAACATGATTGTAGTACCTGTAAAAGAGGGCGAAAACATTGAAAAAGCTCTGAAAAAGTTTAAACGTAAGTTCGAAAAGACCGGTATCGTTAAAGAATTGCGCAGCCGCCAACAATTCGACAAACCCTCTGTGGTTAAAAGACTTAAGAAAGAACACGCTGTCTACGTGCAAAAACTTCAGCAAGTAGAAGATTAATAATTCGTAATTTCCTTTGAGTTATTGAATTCTTTTCCATACATTCGTTGCATCATTTATAATGACCAACGATATGTGGATAATAGACGCCTTTCTCGATTATTTGCAGTATGAACGCAACTATGCGCTCGGTACGGTAAACAATTATCGGGGGGATATTCGTTTGTTTGAACAGTTTGTGAGCCAAGAATTGGCGGACTCCACTCCGGCAGAGGTAACAACTGACATGGTGCGCGAATGGGTTATCTCGCTAATGGATGCCGGTTATGCGTCCGGTACGGTGAACAAAATGCTGAGTTCGCTGCGCTCGTTTTATAAGTACTTGCTGAAAGAAGGACAGGTAAGGGTCGATCCTATGCAAAAAGTAAAGGGACCGAAAAAGAAAAAAAGCTTGCCTGTATTCTTGAAAGAGGGTGAAATAAACAGACTGTTGGACGAAGTTGACTTTGGTGAAGGGTATAAAGGGTGTCGTAATCATCTGATTATAGAGATGTTTTATGTCACCGGAATGCGACGAGCCGAACTGATTGGGTTGAACGATGTGGATGTGGACTTTTCGGCTTCGGTAATCAAGGTCACGGGTAAACGTAACAAACAACGTTTGATACCCTTTGATGAGGCGTTGAGGATTTCCATGAATTCCTATCTGACTGTCCGCAACGAAGCTATACCCGCAAGGTCGGAAGCTTTTTTTGTCCGTGAAAACGGTGAGCGGCTGACTGCTAATATCGTTGAGTACTTGGTAAGACAAAATCTATCGAAGGTAGTGACGCAGAAAAAACGAGGTCCGCATGTGCTCAGGCATACGTTTGCTACGGCAATGTTGAACAATGAAGCCGAACTCGGGGCGGTGAAAGAATTGTTGGGGCACGAAAGTCTGACAACTACGGAAATCTATACGCACACCACTTTCGAAGAACTTAAAAAAGTGTATAACCAAGCTCATCCCAGAGCTTAAAAAAGGAGGTAACTATGGACGTAAGAATTCAATCAATTCACTTTGACGCATCGGAACAATTGCAGGCTTTCATCCAAAAGAAAGTTGTAAAATTGGGTAAATTCTATGACGACATCACACGAGTAGAAATCGCGTTGAAAGTAGTGAAACCGGAGACGGCGGTAAACAAGGAAGCCGGAGTACAAGTAATCGTTCCCAATGGTGAGTTTTACGCCACCAAAACGTGCGATACGTTTGAAGAAGCAGTCGATTTATGCTTGGAAGCATTAAGCAAACAACTGGTTAAACATAAAGAGAAACAGCGTAGCAAATAAAAGTTTTGCTAAAATTTTGCGGAGAAAAAATAAATATCTATCTTTGCAGCCGTTTCGCTCGCAACCTCGGACGTAACGGCTGTTTTTTTTGATGATTTGCCTCTTTAGCTCAGTTGGCCAGAGCACGTGATTTGTAATCTCGGGGTCGTTGGTTCGAATCCGACAAGAGGCTCGCTAAGAGCTTGCCGGAGGTCGATAGAAGAGGGTGAAACGTTGTGAAGATTTTGGGCAAATACCAGAGTGGCCAAATGGGGCAGACTGTAAATCTGCTGGCTTACGCCTTCGGTGGTTCGAATCCATCTTTGCCCACAGTTTGAGTTTATGAGTTCGTTGAAAGTAGAAGGCTTGGAGTCTTGAGTGTTCAAGAGCTTAAGAAAACTTAAGAACTAACAATGCTGTTATAGCTCAGCGGTAGAGCACTTCCTTGGTAAGGAAGAGGTCTCGGGTTCAAATCCCGATAACAGCTCAACAGCATAACATTGATTATTAATCAAATATATAACAAGTAAAGCTATGGCTAAAGAGAAATTCGAACGTACCAAGCCGCATGTGAACATTGGTACGATTGGTCACGTCGACCACGGAAAAACTACGCTCACCGCCGCTATAACGATGGTGTTGGCAAAGAAAGGATTTTCGAAAGAGGTTAAGTCTTTCGACCAAATTGACAACGCTCCTGAAGAAAAGGAACGTGGTATTACTATCAATACAGCTCACGTAGAGTACGAAACAGCTAATCGTCACTATGCACACGTTGACTGTCCGGGTCACGCCGACTATGTGAAGAACATGGTTACGGGTGCCGCTCAAATGGACGGTGCTATCATCGTAGTAGCTGCTACCGACGGTCCGATGCCTCAAACTCGTGAGCACATCTTGTTGGCTCGCCAGGTGAACGTTCCGAGATTGGTTGTATTTATGAATAAATGCGACATGGTTGACGACGAAGAAATGCTCGAACTTGTTGAAATGGAAATGCGCGAACTGTTGTCGTACTACGACTTCGACGGCGATAACACTCCTGTTATCCGTGGCTCTGCACTGGGTGCGTTGAACGGTGTGCCCGAGTGGGAAGACAAGGTTATGGAATTGATGGATGCTGTTGATGCATGGATTCCCCTGCCTCCGCGCGATATTGACAAACCGTTCCTGATGCCGGTAGAAGACGTGTTCTCTATCACAGGTCGTGGTACGGTAGCTACAGGTCGTATCGAAACCGGTATTATCGAAGTAGGTAACGAAGTTGAAATCCTTGGTTTGGGTGAAGACAGAAAATCGGTTGTAACCGGTGTTGAAATGTTCCGCAAACTGTTGGATAAAGGTGAAGCTGGCGACAACGTAGGTCTGTTGCTCCGTGGTGTGGACAAAAACGAAATCAAACGCGGTATGGTGCTTTGCAAACCGGGTCAGATTAAACCTCACTCTAAATTCAAAGCTTCTATCTACGTTTTGAAGAAAGAAGAAGGTGGTCGTCACACTCCGTTCCACAACAAATATCGTCCTCAATTCTACTTGCGTACGATGGACTGTACAGGTGAAATCTCGTTGCCCGAAGGTATCGAAATGGTAATGCCCGGCGACAACGTAGAAATCAACGTTGAACTCATCTATCCGGTAGCGCTGAACCCCGGTTTGCGTTTTGCTATCCGCGAAGGTGGTCGTACGGTAGGCTCGGGTCAGATAACTGAAATTATCGACTAATACATATAGTATATTGCGGTTCCCGACGTGTCGGGAGCCGTACACACGGGAGTAGCTCAGTTGGTAGAGCACTGGTCTCCAAAACCAGGTGTCGGGAGTTCGAGCCTCTCCTCCCGTGCTAATATCATCAAAATGAAGAAAGTAATAGCTTATTTCAAAGAAACTTACGACGAACTTGTTCATAAGGTGTCGTGGCCTACGTATTCAGAACTTACCAACAGTGCGGTTGTTGTATTGTATGCTTCCCTACTGATTGCATTGGTGGTGTTCGCGATGGACTTCTGTTTCCAAACATTGATGGAAAGTGTTATTTACCCTCACTAAATCGAAGAAAGAATGTCTGAGATCGAGAAAAAATGGTACGTCCTGCGTGCCATTAGTGGTAAAGAAGCTAAGGTAAAAGAATATCTGGAGGCTGATATTAAAAATAGCGGTCTTGGAGATTATGTGTCTCAAGTATTAATTCCTACCGAGAAGGTGTATCAGGTTCGTAACGGCAAAAAAGTCGTTAAGGAGCGGAGCTATCTTCCCGGTTATGTATTAATAGAGGCAGCCTTGGTAGGTGAGGTGGCTCACCATTTAAGAAATACTCCTAATGTGATTGGCTTCTTGGGCGGCTCGGATAAACCGGTTCCCCTGAGGCAGTCGGAAGTAAATCGTATTCTTGGTACGGTAGACGAACTGCAAGATATGAGTGAAGAAATCACCATACCTTATGTAGTGGGTGAACCGGTCAAGGTAAACTACGGTCCGTTCAGCGGCTTTAGCGGTGTCATCGAAGAGGTGAACAACGAGAAAAAAAAGCTGAAGGTCATGGTGAAAATATTCGGAAGGAAAACTCCTCTTGAATTAGGCTTTATGCAAGTTGAGAAATAATAGACAGGTGTTACGCTTTACTATTCTTTTGTAGTGTTTATATATAAATCAATAAAAAATGGCTAAAGAAGTTGCTGGACAAATCAAATTACAGATTAAAGGAGGCGCGGCAAATCCATCACCTCCCGTAGGTCCCGCTTTGGGTTC
>JAISHU010000061.1 GCA_031262385.1 Mediterranea sp. (in: CFB group bacteria) | reverse complement strand
TTGGTTCCGGCAAGGGTAATGGAGTAGACACCATAAATGGTTACATCGGTAGCATACAGCAATACCAAACGATTGTCCACACGTGCCACTTTGCTTTTAAAGCCGGCTTGGCACAAGATGAACATCTGCATAAAAGCGACTTCGTTCGGACTGTCGTCACCACACAGTTCCGTGGCAACTTGCCGGGTCAGCATTAAGAAGCCGTAGTCGCTTAATGTCATTTCGGCTTTTGCTACCATGCAGTCCTCTATCAGTGTTTGGTAGTTGCCACCCGCCAATGTTTCCCACCCTTCCGATACCGCTTTTTCGCTGATCTCTTTCAGATGCAATTTATTTTTCAGGGCATGGCTTACGGCGTATGGCACGTTGTAAAACTGCAAGGTGGTATAGTTTTTGCCTACCCGCGGTTTTACCGGCTTGTCGGGTATAATCACTTCTACTTCGCCGGGCTGCGGAGAGGATATATTGGGAACCGGTTTAGACCGTACAGGTATCACGGGAACCGGTTTAGGCACCTCTTCTATCTTAATACGTATCGGTTTAGCGGGTGGTTTGGTGGTATCAAATACGGTGGGTTTCACCGGTTCGGGGCGTACGGGACGCGGTACTTGCCGCATCAGGTCGTAAGCTTCCCACGTCTCCTTAAGAAACTTGGCGAACTCTTTGTTTTGTTCGTCCACATAGTTATTGTACTCTTTCTGCATCTGCTTTACATACTCTTGATACTCTTTGTCGACTTGCGCAAAAAGTAAGGTCGGGAGCAGGCATAGCCACCATGCACAGCATAAGTTTTTCAGTTTCATGACAGATGATGCTTCTTAAAAGCTGCTTTAATTTTATTGTTCTACAATATCCCAACTCACCGAGAGGCAATTGTTTTTAACACCTTCGATGTGTGGTATTACAGAGGCTTGCACCACCACCCGTTCCCGGTTAATACCTCGCGTCGTGAGTTGATGCTCTTGATTATGGTCTTCGTTCACCACCCGTATGTTTCCTTTAAGGAACGGATGCACCAACAGGTTTTCGGTAAGCGAAGCCATGTATGCACTCCAAAACGATTCTTGTAGAGGGGTCGATATATCTATCTGCTTGAGTTCATCCGGACGATAATCGGTGTACCAACAACCTTTCTTTTGGTAATCGACGGGTATGGAGTTGATGTGCGAACTGACCAGTAAATCTTTCGGTTTTCCTTTTAGTTGATAGCTTGCCAATGTAGCTTCGTGTTTTTGCGTGAAGCGTAAGTTTTGTTGAAACTTCAACTCTTTCTCTTCCTCCCGTTCTTGTGTATAGACCATCATCAATTCGCTCACAAAAGAGAATGACGTGGAATCGTCGTCTGCCGGTTCGTTAAATCGTACCTGCAAAAAGCATTCGCCAAACAGCGAAGTATGTTTGTTTTCCACGCTGAAGCTTACGTTGTTAACCGCTTGTTCGATACGTGCCAGTGCAATTAATTTGCGCCCGATATTATCTTGTTTAGACCGAGCAGCCTGTTCCATCATTTGGAATAAATCCGATAAGATTTGGATGGACACTCCTTTTTGCAACGCATACAGATAGCCGGCACGCAGTATCGCCTGATGATATGCAGCCCGAGGTTTCAGACAAGGGTCCGACACGGCTATTACCCTATCGGGTTGAGGTGCTGCGAATACCCACTCGGGAAGGGTGTCGTACTGTCCCGATACCCAATCGTGTTTACTATCGTTATACAGCGTGTCTTTGGGCATGGCTTGCAGCATCATTACCGACAGAGAAGCCAAGAGCGTAGCATAGAGTGCCTTTTTCATCGAAGTGGTTGGTTGTGGAGGCGTGGCAAGCCACGCCTCCTGTAATGTAGTAAGTTCTATTCCGCAGAAACTTTGCTCATTTCTTCGTTGAACACCTTTTTAAACTTTTCGTATTCAAAGTCGATGCGCAATTTATCGTCGTTTTTAATGCGATTACCCATTGCCTCAAAGTCTTCGTTGCCCGACAGTTCCACGGCGACATACTTTTCGTACTTACCGTCGGGGCGTTGTTGCAATTCTTCGCAGATGATACGCAGTCCCTCCAATTGTTGGCTCACCACGGTACGGCTCAATGCTTCGAAACGACCTTTACTCTCGGCATTCTCGCCGGTGCGATACTGCGAGTTGTAATTGTCCATCACAGCCGACAATTTCGAATTAATGGCAGTTGCCAACTTTTCGCGTGCATTGGCTTGAGCAATGCGGTCGGCCATAGATTTTTCGTCCGACAATCCCATGGCGGAAGCACGGAAGTACTCTTTGTTGGTACGAAATTCCGGACCTGTGCACGGTTCGGTTAGTGTGATGTTACCCTTAGGAGCTACGGCACTTTTACTTCCTCCGCATGCGGTAAGAAGAGCAGCCACACACATGGCGGCTAAATAGAAATGAATTGATTTCATACGTTTGAGTTTTTAAGTTATACGTTTGAGTTTTTAAGTTATTAAGTTTTGAGGATATCAGTTGGGTTGCGACATTTTCTTCAGTTCGGCGGGGAATTCTCTATTCACTCGTTTCATCAGTTCACGGGTAGCCATACTTTTCCCCTGTGCTACCGATTTATCTGCCGGAACCAACGTACGCAAGTCGGTAACATTGTAGTTCAGCAGCACCTTACGGCTGTGGTGGTCGGTGAGCCGTATGCCCAGCGTAGTGAAGCACTCCACGAAATTATACAGGTCGCCCGGCACCGTTCGTCCCGTGCGGAAAGAGTTATCCAACGTCACAATGATGTCGGCACGTTCGGGGCTGTCTACCACATCGAAGTAGTTGTTGGCGAGCAAACTTTTTACCGACCTTTCTACCGCTTCCATATTGCTTTGTTTGCTTCGCACGTAAGCCGTCTTGACAGCTTGTTTCACCTCAATGGTAAGCGTTGCTTGCGGCAGATTTGTCAGTGCTTTGGCAAACAATACCGCATAAGCACTCTTCAGGAAAGATTTAAAGGGCGCATCATCTATGGTTATCAGCACTTGCTGCGACGATTGTTTGGAAGTGACGCTGCGAACATGCAGATTCGCAACGCCCGCTTCGTCGGTCGGCATTATTGGTGCAAGGTCGCCGCCACCCGATATGAACCGCGACAACAAATGCACATTGGCGAGTGGTACTTCTCTACGAGCCACCGTTATTTTCGCAAGCTCGGTGATATTTTGGAAAGGGGTAGCCTCTAAGTAGACGGGGTCGACATGCAGCGCGATGCCGTCAAAAACATCCGATAACGACGTGTATATCTCTACGCCTAAGTTAATGGTTTTACCCCCGTGTGTATAGAGCAACTCTTCGTGACTCACCGGTTCGATAGTTTCCATGGCTTTGATAAACAATGCCAAACCGGTGTTTAGATTGCCCTGTACCATAGCCCTATTGCCTTGGTCCCAATAATCTGCCGCATTGCGCATGGCTTTTTGGCGGCGCGCTTCCACATACGCTTCGTAGTCCAACCGGTTCAAGGTGTAGTACACCCAGTATTCGCCGTTACCTTCCCACGAATCTGCCAAACGGAATTTTTCTATTTCCGCCTGTGCCGTGATGCGTACATCTTCCATGAAAGTCTGTTGAGACACGCCATTTACGCTGAGCGAATGCAGAAGCGAGTTTGCCGAAACTTCAATCTTTATTTCGGATACAAGGTCGGCAAGTGCGCTCTGTTTTGCTTTTTGCCGGTAATCGGGTTCCGATGTGTACGACATACCTACCCCTGCATAGCCCAATTCGTAGACGGGATGCTTCTTCACCCAATCGGGTTTGTTTTGAGCGGATGCCGACGAAGCGCAAGCCGCGATTAACAACAAAAGACCAAATAGTCGTTTCATACCTTATACATTTAGGGAATAGTGATATAAATCGTATTCCCGTCCAGTTTGTAGTCCGTATCTTGGATGTCTATGCCCAATTCCTCTTTGAGGAACATCACAAAGTCGTCCATATAGATTGCCGCATCCATAGGGAAACCGTCGGCAGCTTTGGGTGGCATGTGAATATTATCGAATACCATGGTTTCGCCCACCAACCCTTGCAGGTGATACTTCCCTTCGTGACTGTTGGCTCTCACCCATTTGCGAACCTGCGACGAGAAACTTCCTTCTCCGGCAACAGCGGTATTCATATTCATCATCGAGCCGTCGGCAATGGTGATGCGCAGAGCAACCGACTGTCCGACTTCCCCTTTTTTGAGCAATGCTTCGCTAATGGCTGTCATAAATCCGGGTAATGCTTTTTTCGCAGCCAATATGCAAAGCTTGTCGTATTGGGTGGTACGAAAAGCCGGTGTGGTAGCTGTGGTAGAAGCCAATACGGCGGCTGTAGCCGTTTCGTACGCTTTGAGCGACAGTAGCACCGAAGTAGTTCCGTCGTTGCCCCGCTGTCGGCTCATGTCTACTTCCACATAAACGTCCGCACCGGAATTTAACAGCAGTTGTCTGTCGCCCGAGTCGGCAGCATTTGCTTCGTATTCGGCTCCGCGCTGTGTAAGTTTGGCTTTTGCCAGCACGTCGATAGTGGAAATGCCATACGACACAAACCCCTCGTGTACGGCGTTAACCGCCATACGGCGGTCGGAGTTATTCTCCATCACCTGCAAATAACTTTCCGAAGAGAGTTTAAAGGGTACTACGACTACCGATATATTGGGAAGCTGTTGGGCAAAGACAGGTAGCACAGCCAACAAGGCAAGTGCTGCTCCTGTCAGTCTATTTACTCGCATAAGATTTTAGTTCCTTATTTTAGGGCTGCCCCAATAGCATCAAAAGGATTGGCTTTCTTCGCTCTTGTTACGATGCTAATGGTTTTCTTAGCATCGAAAGCTTCGGCAATTTCTTTACCGCCTTTTTTTACTTTGCAAGCCGACGAATCATCTCCCTCTACTTCGGTAATAGAAAGTTCACCTACTTTGTTTTTCACTACACGACCTCCGCGTTCCGACTCCACAAACACCTCCAGCGGCTGTCCTTTTTTCAAGCCCATATTGTTACCCAGCGTAATGTAAGCAACATCGGCTTCCCCCTTTTTATTTTTAGTGATTTCGTAAATGGTTCCTCCCGCCTTAAAGTTTTCGTCGATAAATTTAGGAATCTGCAAGGTAAGATAATCGGCTGTTGCTATCACAGCAGATTTGTCGGTGTCGCCGGTTTTACCGGTCAAACCTCCATAGCTATAATTCTTGGTTGCTTTCACCGTATTGTTAGTGAGATCTACCAATTTTAGCGACAGAGCCAGCTCGCCGTCGTAATATGTAGAGCCGTTATCGTATTTTTTCTTCACGGCCGACATATTGGATATATGCCCTTGAATAGCCCATTTAGCCTGTTTTTCGGCTATTACCTCTTGAATCTGCGGATCGGTGAAATCCATGGCAAGCATTTGATCCAAAGCATCTTCTCCTTGTGTTTTTTGAAGCACACTTTTAAATAGGGGGTCGGTAGTAACATCAATCAAGTCGATACGATTCATCTTTTGGATTTCTCCGATAACTTTTTCACGAACTCCGATTGCTACCGCATGATAGACTGCATTTGCAGTACTTACTAAGGTGAAGTTGTCCATTAATACAACCTCTTTTTGCGTAGTCTCTTCCTGCGCATACACACTACTTACACCAAGGCACACTGTTCCCAGCGAAGCAAACAACATTGTTTTCAATTTCATAATAGAGCATTTTAAGTATTAATATAATTGTGGTGATATATAAAATAACTAAAGTCTATTTTTAGGAAAACAAATAGTAAGAAATTAATAAACAAGAGTAATTTCTTGCTTAACATTTGTATTTCTCGCTTCAAACTTAGAAGTTCGTTTTAATATGAGAAAATATTCTATTTTTTTTTTTTTGATTATTAACTATAATAGTCTTTTTAAGAAGCTATATTAATATCTATTCACCAAATTAATTCTCTTAATGTCAATTTTAGCGCAATAAAAACAACAATTCCTTTCGTGAGCCTCACCACACCATAGACTACCCGATTCTACCAACCGGATGATTATGATTTTCAGCAGAAATACAAACGAGTGAATTGCGGTGCTTTAACGAATTTACAACTCTCTTTAAGAAGTCAAACTTTACTTCGTCGTTTAACAATTCCAACCTTCGCCGAAACATTTCTCCAAATCACAGTAAAATAACGCCTGTAAGTTGTACTAATTCTACATATCATTGAATTATATAGTTAAACAGGGTATATTTAACTATTAACCGTGAAATTTAACTGCGGTTGACATTTGCTCGTAACCCACTGAATGAAAATAAGTTGAAAATGTATTACAATTAGCACTTTGGTTATATAATCCAACATTAGTATAGCTTATAATGCACACACAAAGCCATTTATAAG
>JAISHU010000021.1 GCA_031262385.1 Mediterranea sp. (in: CFB group bacteria) | reverse complement strand
ACTTACAAACACTTCGGTGGTGCTTAGACTGACACCTCGCGGTTCGAAGTCGTTTTTAATGATAGCTTCTATCAAAAAGTCGTATCCTTGTTCGGGACCGTATCCGCGGAATGTGGTGGTGTCGGTAAGCTCGTCTACTGCCTTGTGCATCGCTTCGATGCAGGCGGATGCCAGCGGGCGGGTTACGTCGCCAATCCCCAGTCGGATAAGGTTCGCTTCGGGATGTGCAGCCTTAAAAGCGTTTACCTTCTTTGCAATGTCCGAGAAGAGGTAGCTTCCCGGGAGTTTCAAAAATTGTTCGTTTACTAATGCCATTGTTTTAAGTTTTTAAGTTCTTAAGTTTTTGAGTTCTTTAGTATTTATGTTTTGTACTAAAGTTCCTCTGTTCTCAAGTTTGTAGTTATTCTTAAATGTTGTTGTATTTAAGCTTGTTATCTCTTTAATTCAGAATATCTTTTTGCTTTTAATTCGTTGATTACTCTTTCATTTTGTATTAATCACGCTGCAAATATATGACACTTTGAAATACTATGCAAATATTTGCTATCTTTTTTCTAAAATATTTTTGTATTCTGTGTCTATATGTAGCAAAAGCGGCTAAAAAAGAAGCGCACTGACATTTGGTCAGCGCGCTTCGCACTTATTCTGTTTTGTTGTCCACCGCTATTTCTCCGTCGAAGACTTTGGTCGTGCCGCCGGTCATCAGGACATGATTTCCGGCTTCTTCCCATTCAATGGTGAGTGTTCCTCCGTCCATTATAATGTCCGATGTGAGTCCCGCTCGTCCGGTTACCGACGCCGCCACGGAGGTGGCGCAAGCTCCTGTTCCGCAAGCCATGGTGATGCCCGAGCCGCGTTCCCATACCCGCATACGTATCTTTCCGTGTGCGGTGACTTGGGCAAACTCGGTATTGACGCGTCCGGGTGCAAATTGGGGGTGATGTTCTATCTTAGGACCGATAACGGGCAGTTCCACCTTATTTATATCGTCCACAAAGATTACAAAGTGCGGATTCCCCATTGATACATATGTACCGTTGATGCTCTTTCCGTCCACTTCGATAGTTATCTCTTTGATGTCGGAGGGTTCACCCATATCTACGGTAACGGTGTCGACAATGCCCTCTTTTAGATGAAGCTTGAGTATCTTGATGCCCGACAGCGTTTCGAGCATAATGGAAGTCTTGTCGGTCAACTTATTCTCATAAAGATACTTGGCTATGCAGCGGGTGGCATTTCCGCACATCAAAGCTTCCGAGCCGTCGGCGTTGAAAATGCGCATACTGAAGTCTGCCTTGTCCGACGCGCCTATCAGCACCAGTCCGTCGCTGCCTATGCCTGTGTGCGGTGCACTCCATTTCACAGCCAGTTCTTCGGGGTGGTCTAACGGGTGCTTTATCGTATTGACATAGATGTAGTCGTTGCCCGCTCCATGCATTTTGGTGAAGGGTATGTATTTTGTCATTTTGCTACGATTTTGCGGCAAAGGTAATACATTATTTTAATAATATACTATTGCGACGATTCATAAAGCTTTTTCCAATCTCTGCTGAGTGCTTGCATAGAGGGGAAGAGTAAGTCGGCACCAGCGTCCAGTAGTACTTGCCCGTCCAAAGGACCGGTGTTGACGGCAATAGTGAAGATGCCTGCGGCAACACCGGATTGTACGCCGAGAGGTGCATTTTCAATCACGACGGCTTCGTTCGGTTGCAACCCGCCTTTCTCCAATGCCATCAGGTAAGGCTCGGGGTTGGGTTTGCCTATCTTGGTTTCGAAGGCGGTTATCATTCGGTCGCGGGTAAACATGCCGGGAAAGTAGTGTATCAGTCGCTCCAATAGGTCGTTTTGTCCCGAACCGGTGACTACCATGCGCATCAATCCTTCGTCTTTAATCTGTTCGAGCAGTTCGCTTACACCCTCAATGGGAAGGGGTTGCGGATGACGTCCAAAGGCTTCGGTCTTCTCGGCATAGAGCTGTCGTACCTCTTCGGGAGTGGCATCTTTGCCGTATTGACGTTGATAGACGATGTTGATTGTACCTGCTGCCGTTCGACCCTCGTGGAGGTAAGTCTCTTCGGGTTTGAAGTACAGACCGTGATTTTTGAGTGTGGAGTACCACGCTTCGGCGTGGTACGGCATGGAGTTAAAAAGAACGCCGTCCATGTCGAACAGGACGGCTTTCAGGTGGTGATTATGATTCATTATTTGTTATAAAACTTTTTAATTCTTCGGGGGTAAAACGAAACTCGTACTTCATTCCGCTTACATCGCCCGTATAGCGATAGTGTATGCCTCTGTCGCAATCTACGCAAAGCGTTATCAAAATACGCGAGCTTGGATCGCTTAACAGTGATTGAGCAGTCGACTCTTTCATTGCTTCGCCGTAGTCGGCAATGAAGTCTGCGAAAGTCATCGCCATACCGGCTTCGTATATCTCGTATTGGTAAACCACTGCACTATCCGACAGAAACATGTGGGTCATCGTTGTTACATCGTCCACCTTTATTGGAAAACGTGCGAAAGGGTCTTCAATCATTTGTGTCAGTTGGGCTAAGCTGTTCTCTATGGGTGCCTTCTGCTTGAGCAACGAGCGGACATCATCCCTTGTAAATACAACATTCGTTTTCTCTCCGGATGTCTGCCCAATGTAGGTGCAAGTCATACTACCATCGATTTCTGCTATGAGTTGGAGCATCTCGCGGAAGCCATCTTCCGGATTTTGATACATCACTTTTAATTTGTTTTTTACCAAGTCAGGTTGGTCGCGCATCGCTTGAATATCCGTAAACAAGTCGTTAATAACGAAGATAAGCTCCACATTTTTATCTGCATAGTTGACAGCAATAATCTTGCCTGCAACCCCGACGTCAATAGGACACTTTTTGTTGACCATTTCGACACCGTTTTTCAGTGTCTTAATTCTTTCATATTTGTTCCATAAAGAGACGAACGACACAGCAGCAAACACAACGATGAAAGCACTAATAAGCTTTCGGTTAATGGTAAACTTTTGTTTCTTTTCCATGGTGTAATTCATTAAGCAATAAATATCAAGATGTAAGGGAGATACGAGTAGGAAGAGTAAACAAAGGGACAATTCTGTCTGTCCCTTTGTCTATTCCTTACGGTAGTTATTACAGTCGAGCTTGAATTTCTTTCGAGGCTTCTTCGTAGCTGGGTTTGTTCAGCAGGGCAAACATATTTTTCTTGTATGCCTCTACGCCCGGTTGGTCGAACGGGTTTACTCCCAGCAGGTAGCCACTGATGCCGCATGCCACTTCAAAGAAGTAGAGCAGTTCGCCGAGGTTGTATTCGTCCAATCGTTCGATAGAAACATGGATGTTAGGCACTCCGCCGTCTACGTGTGCTATTCGGGTACCCAGTTCTGCCATTTTGTTGACTTCGTCTATGCGTTTGCCGGCGAGGTAGTTCAGACCGTCCAAGTTGGCTTCGTCCGACGGAACGCGTAGCTCGTGGTCGACGTTCTCGATAGAGACTACGGTTTCAAAGATGCTGCGTTCGCCCTCTTGAATCCACTGCCCCATGGAGTGCAAGTCGGTAGAGAAGTCTACGGCGGCAGGGAAGATACCTTTGTTCTCTTTGCCTTCCGATTCTCCGTAGAGTTGCTTCCACCATTCGCTGACGTAGTGAAGTTTGGGACTGAAGTTCACCAATATCTCAATCTTCTTGCCGCGTTTGTAGAGTTCGTTGCGCACGGCAGCATATTGTGCGGCAAGGTTGTCTTCGAACGGTACGGCATCGCTGCATTGTTTTTCCATAGCAGCGGCACCCTCAATGAGTTTGGTAATGTCGAAGCCGGCTACGGCAATGGGCAACAATCCCACCGGCGTGAGCACCGAGTAGCGCCCCCCCACATTGTCGGGGATAACATACGATTTGTATCCCTCATTGTCGGCGGTCACACGTGCCGCTCCTTTTTCTTTGTCGGTAATGGCAACAATTACTTTGCGTGCGGTCTCTTTGCCGCGTTGCTGTTCGCATTGTTTTTTAAGCAGGCGGAAAGCAAGTGCCGTTTCGGTGGTAGTACCCGATTTGGAGATATTGATAACGCCAAAGCGTTTATCTTTCAGATATTCGGTGAGTTCGTATAGATAATCTTCGCTGATGTTATGTCCGGCATAAATAATGGTGGGCGTTGTTTTCTTCTCTTGCAGCCATGCAAAGCTGTTCGACAGTGCTTCAATAACGGCGCGTGCTCCCAAATAGCTTCCACCGATACCGGCAACGATTACCACATCGCAGTTCTGGCGCAATGTGTGGGAGGTAGCCTGTATGTCTGCCAGAAATTCCGTCGTTATTGACGAAGGCAGGTGTAGCCACCCCAAAAAGTCGTTTCCTTTTCCGGTGCCGTTCTCTAAGGCTTCACGAGCGATGATAGCCGGTCCTTCGTGAGCCGCAACAGATGCTTTGGATATAAATCCGAAAGCTTTTTCTAAGTTTAATTTAAGCATATCTTTTTGAGTTAATTAGTTCTCTTATTAACATCTATGCCCGCTGAAAGTTTATCGCAACGAGTCGGTCAGCAGTTTTATCTCTATGGTAGGTGAAATCCGTTCGTACAGGATGTTGTAAACGGCATCCAGTATGGGCATATTCACACGCAGGTGTTTGTTGATTTCCTTGATACATTTGGTGCCGTAGTATCCTTCGGCAATCATCTCCATTTCTATTTGTGCACTCTTAACGGAGTACCCTTTACCAATCATGGTACCAAAGGTACGGTTGCGACTGAAGTTGGAATAGCCTGTTACCAGCAAGTCGCCCAGATAGACCGATTCGTCGACATTGCGTGCCAGCGGATGTACGGTCTTCAGAAAGTGGTGCATTTCCTGCACGGCATTTGACATCAGTACCGCCTGAAAGTTGTCGCCATACTTCAGTCCGCTGCATATTCCGGCGGCTATGGCATATACGTTTTTCAGTACCGAACTGTACTCTATGCCTGCCACGTCGTTGCTAATGGATGTTTTGATAAACGAACTTGCCAAGCTTTGTGCTATCACGCCCGCTTTATCGGTGTCGGGACAGGCTATGGTGATATACGACAACCGTTCCAGCGCCACCTCTTCGGCATGACACGGACCTGCCAGCACGGCAATGTTTTCGGGCGGCACACCATATTCTTTAGTGAAGTATTCCGACACTATCAGATTATCGTCGGGCACAATGCCTTTAATGGCTGTGATGATAAACTTGTCGCGTATGCGGGTACGTAATCTTTTCAGATGCGACTTCAAATAGGGTGAAGGGGTTGCCAGTATCAGTGTATCCGATTCTTTCACAACGTCGTTTATATTGGAAAAGAAGTTGATACGTTTCATATCAAACTTCACCCCTGTCAGATAGGCGGGGTTGTGTCTAAGACGCTTAAAGTCGGTTATGCGGTCTTCGCGACGCATATACCAATTGATTGTTTCGGCTTGTGCCAGCACCATTTTGGCAATGGCCGTAGCCCAACTTCCTCCGCCGATAATGGCTATTCTCCCGGGTAGTTTCATAAATTACTCAGCTTGACCTTCTTCTGCGTTGTCTTCTTTTTTAGCACTCTTTTCGGGGCGCATTTGCGGGAAGAACAATACTTCCTGAATGGTGGTTTGTCCGGTAATCAACATTACCAGACGGTCTATGCCGATGCCGATGCCCGATGTGGGCGGCATACCATATTGCAGTGCGCGCAAGAAGTCTTGGTCGATAATCATGGCTTCGTCATCTCCCTTGTCTGCCAGTTGCATCTGTTCCTTAAAGCGCTTTTCCTGATCAATGGGGTCGTTTAGCTCCGAGTAGGCATTTGCCAACTCTTTGCCGTTTACCATTAGTTCAAAGCGTTCGGTAAGTCCCGGTTTGGAGCGGTGCGTTTTGGTTAGCGGTGACATCTCTTCGGGATAGTCGGTGATGAATGTAGGCTGGATGTAACTGCCTTCGCAGAACTCGCCGAAGATTTCGTCAATCAGTTTGCCTTTACCCATGGAATCGTCGATGTCCAATTTCAAAGCTTTGCATATTTGGCGGATTTCGTCTTCGCTCTTACCGTTTAAGTCATATCCCGTCTTTTCTTGGATAGCTTCCAGAATGGGTAAGCGTCTGTAAGGAGCCTTGAAGCTGATTGCTTTTCCGTCCACTACCACTTCGTCGGAACCGTTTACGGTCGTGGCGATGCGTTCCAGTAGTTGCTCGGTAAAACTCATCATCCAGTTGTAATCTTTATATTGTACGTAGAGTTCCAAACAGGTAAATTCGGGGTTATGGCTTTTGTCCATACCTTCGTTGCGGAAGTTTTTACCTATTTCGTACACGCCTTCAAATCCGCCCACAATCAGTCGTTTCAGGTAGAGTTCCGTTGCAATACGCAGGTAGAGGTCTACGTCGAGTGAGTTGTGGTGGGTGATGAAGGGGCGTGCGCTGGCTCCTCCGGGGATAGATTGCAGGATAGGGGTTTCCACTTCGGTGTACCCGGCTTCGTCGAGCACGCTGCGCATGGTTTTTATTACGGCAGCCCGTTTGATGAAGGTATCTTTTATACCCTCGTTCACCACCAAGTCTACATAACGTTGGCGGTAGCGCAGTTCGGGGTCTTCGAACGAGTCGAAAGCCACGCCGTCTTTGTATTTTACGATGGGCAGCGGTTTCAGTGATTTTGCCAGCACCGTCAGTCGCTGTGCATGTATGCTGATTTCGCCCATTTGTGTACGGAACACGAATCCTTCGATGCCTATGAAGTCGCCTATGTCGAGCAGTTTTTTAAAGACGATGTTGTATAAATCTTTGTTTTCGTCGGGACAGATGTCGTCGCGCGTAACATATAGTTGAATACGTCCTTTGGAGTCTTGCAGTTCGATAAATGATGCTTTGCCCATGATGCGGCGCGACATCATTCGTCCTGCCACCGATACTTGTCGGCGAGGCTCTTCGTCGTCTTTAAATTCGGCTTTTATATCGGTCGAAAATGCATTGGTTACATACTCTGCTGCGGGATAGGGTTCTATTCCCAATGCCCGGAGTTCATTTAGGCTGTTGCGCCGGATGATTTCCTGTTCACTAAGTTCTATTGTATTCATTGTTGTTTTATAATCACACAATTCGGCGCAAAAGTACAAAATATAAATGAAAGAATGATATTATTTTTTCAAGAACAGTTGTTTAAACGGAGCGGGGTAGGGCGTTTCAAACCTCATTTGCTCGCCGGTGACCGGATGATAGAAGCAGAGTTTGAAGGCATGCAGTGCCAAACGTCCCAGCGGATTAACTTCTTCGAAGCCGTAGCGACCGTCGCCTGCCAACGGATGTCCGAGGTCTTGCATGTGTACGCGTATCTGGTTGCGTCGTCCGGTTTCGAGTTGTAGTTCCACCAGCGAGAGACCGCTGCCGCGCTTAATGGTACGGTAGTGTGTAATGGATTTCTGTCCGCCGTCGTCGGTAGGCGACGACGATACATAGAGCGTGTGGTCGGTAAGCCACGACACCACCGTACCTGCATCGCGTTCCATTTCGTCCGTTACCACTGCCACATAGCGGCGGTCGGTTACGATTTGGTGCCAATGTTCGCGCAAGGTATGCTGCGTATGTTCGTCTTTGGCAAACATCATCAAGCCCGATGTGTCGCGGTCCAGCCGGTGTACTACCTGTACGCGGCTGTTGCGGTTGCCCGATGTGCGTGCCACGTATTCGCTCAATATATGGTAGGCGGTACGTTCTTTTTGCCGTTCGGTGCCTACTGATAGCAAGCCCGGCATCTTCTCGATGACGATGAGGTAGGCATCTTCGTAAACAATCTTCAAGAGTTTGTTGTGAAACTCTTTGTGGTTCTTTTCGCGACTGATTTGCACCTTCATGCCTGCCTTCAGGGGGAAGTTGTATTGCGTGGTAATGGTGTTATCCACCAGCACCACTCGCTTGGCGAGCAATGATTTTAGTTTGGTGCGACTGGCTTGTGGCATTTTGGCTGCCAGAAACGTCATCAGCTCCATGGGTTCGTTCACCGTATAATCGGTGTATCGGGTACGGGCACGTGCCACCGGTTTTTCTTTCTTCTTCATCTTGTTTGGATTGTCACTCTTCAACTTTCTTTCGTAGTTTCAGTTGCACCACATTCTCCACGTGGTGTGTATGCGGAAACATATCTACCGGCTGTACGGCGGTCACCTCGTATTTGGTATCGAGCAGTTGCAAGTCGCGCGCTTGTGTGGCGGGGTTGCAACTGACGTAAACGATGCGGAGAGGTTCGGCTGCAAGTATCACTTCCACCACATCGGTGTGCATACCGGCGCGCGGCGGGTCGGTGATGATGACATCGGGACGTCCGTGCCGCTCGATAAACTCTTGCGTAAGCAAGTCTTTCATGTCGCCGGCATAAAACAGCGTGTTGTCGATGTGGTTGATGCGCGAGTTTACTTTGGCATCTTCTATGGCTTCGGGCACATATTCGATACCGATAACCTGTGCCGCTTGCCGTGCCACAAAGTTGGCTATGGTTCCCGTGCCTGTATAGAGGTCGTACACCCGTTCGTTGCCGGTGAGTTCGGCAAACCTACGTGCCACTTTGTAGAGGTTGTAAGCCTGTTCGGAGTTGGTTTGATAGAACGACTTGGCACCAATCTTGAAACGCAGTCCTTCCATTTCTTCGAAGATGTGGTCTACACCTTTATATATATATACGTCCAAATCGCCTATGGTGTCGTTGCATTTGTTGTTGATGACATAGAGCAGTGACGTGATTTCTGCAAAGGTGTCCGCCACGTATTGCAGCAGTTGCTTGAATTTTGTCAGTTCCTCTTCTTGCTCTATCTTGGCAATCAGTATCACCATCAGCTCGCCCGTGGTAGAGGTGCGTATCATGAGGTTACGCAGCATACCCTCGTGGTTGCGCAGGTTGATAAACGAGAAGTCGTGCAGGTAAGCATAGTCGCGTATGGCATTACGGATGCGGTTTGACACATCGTCCTGAAGCCAACATTTCTCGATAGCCAGCACTTTGTCGAAAGCTCCCGGAATGTGAAAGCCCACGGCGTTCATCTGTTCGTACACCACATTTTGGCGAACCTCTTCGGTGGTTAGCCAGCGTTTGTTGGAGAAGGTAAATTCCAACTTGTTGCGATAGAACTCTGTCTTTTCCGAACCGAGAATGGGAAGAATGGGCGGCAGTGCAATCTTTCCGATGCGCGTCAGGTTGTCCGTCACCTGCTTCTGTTTGTACTTAAGCTGTTCGGAGTAGGGCAATACCTGCCATTTACAACCGCCGCATACACCATAGTGTTGGCAGAAAGGCACGGCGCGTACCGGTGAGAAGTGATGAAACTTCACTGCTTCCGCCTCGGCGTAGTGATGTTTTTTACGCTTTACCTGTAAATCTACCACGTCGCCCGGCACCACATAAGGTACAAACACTACCAAGTCGTCGACGCGAGCCACTGCTTTTCCTTCGGCAGCTATATCCGTAATGGTAACCTGCTCCAGCAAAGGAAGTTCTTTTCTTTTTCTTGCCACAGTTTCTTTTTTATAAATAGGCGGCAAATGTAGCGTTTTTCGGGGAATTATCCTTCTTCAAATAGACCATATCTGTCAATTGCCTGCCGTCTTCTATAATGGGATGGTCGTAGTTATCGACAAAAAAGTTTGGGATGCGATGTGAATAGGTAAATCCGCAATGCTCGTAAAACCCTATGATTTGTGGGGTATCTCCGGTACCGACCAACCAAGTATGGGCAATGTCTTGATAATAGGTTTCGACGTATTTAATCAAGTGTTGGGCATAGCCTTTTCTCTGGTGCTCCGGATAAGTGGCTATACTCTTGATTTCATAGACGCCTTCTCCTTCGTCTGTTACGACAATGGATGATACGGGGCTATCATGATGGTACAGTACAAACATGTCTCCACGTTCCAGATAATGGTCTATCATAGATTCCTGTTCGTCGGCAAGCAAGAGGAGGTCGAGATACTGTTTCTTATTGTTTGTGATTTGTGCGATGTGAGTCTGTTTCATCGAGTGTAATAATTTGTTGTTAATCTGGCACGAAGATACTGAAACTGCCACTTTCTACCAAACTCATCTTGTGTTTTGTCATGATTTTGGTTGACTGATTTTACTTGATAATCCTACAATAAGTTGTCTCCTTTTTTTGGGGTATAAGTAAGGGCAGAGAAGAGGTGGAGCGCTAAAGGTATAGCGGAGGTGTTGATAAGCTGTTTATTACTTTTTTTTCTTCTGTCATTATCTTTACAGCTTATTCTGTTTACCGTCCGACCAACGTCGTACGACCGTCCGACGTTGGTTGTACGCCCGTTCGACGTTGGCTGTACGCTCGTCCGACATTGGTCGGACGGTAAACGGGTGTCTTTTATAAGACATTGTAAACGGAATGGTTTTGTTCCGGTTGTGGAGCGGATAAATTAAAATTGATATAATGATTTGCATCATTTGTATCTCTTTAAAAACCTTACATAAATAAAAATAGCGTATGAAACTAAAAACAATGCTCTTTGCAATTCTGTCCGTAGTGATAGGTGCAAACTTTACATCTTGCAGCAGTAGCAATGATAATGGTAATGACGACATTGTCGTCAACGAATCGTTGGTTAAACCCGGCAATGTGTTTCCCGGCACACGGTTGCGGAATTTCTGTGGAGCCGATTTGATTTACGATGCACACGGTCTGTGGATAGAGTACAGCATCGGTGCAAGTAGCTATAAACTTACTTATAACAAAGAAACGGTAACCTTCGAAGGTACGTCTGTTTTCGAGGGCGAAGAAAACCATTATTCATACACGCTTATCATTGACGCCAACGGCTTCGTAACCAATATGAAAGGCATACGAAATGCGCAACAAGATGACTGCGATTATACATATAGCACGGAGGGCTATCTAACAAAGATTGTATGCAGAACCTCCACCGCTCCCGGTTATGAACCTACCTCCGGAGATACTTTCACACAGTGTACCTTACTGAAGTGGCAAGACGGTAAGCTTATATCTACCGCAGCTTCCAGTTACGAAATAACAAGCTTTGACGACTCCGAAGCCCGCGTCATAACTTTTGAATACGGAGATGCGCCTGTCGAAAACAAAGGTATGGTTATGACTTTTGATGATATCTTCGACGGGAATGCTTATGGAGTATCCACCTTTGTCCCTTATTACGGAGGCATGATGGGTAAAGGAATGAGATATCTGCCAATAAGAGCAAATCATACAAAATATAACACCTACGACATCTACGAATGGACATTCGATGCGAATGGATATGTAACCGCATGGGTGATAAGGAGAAGTGATGACAACCAAGTGGTGGATGATTATACTTTTGGCTGGTGATATTTTATCTTTCTATCCTGAGAGTAAAAAAAGCATCCTGCCCGAACACACCTCACAAAAAAAAGGTGTACCAAACGGTACACCCTTTTATCATCTCAGGATGAATTAATAATGTTCCGGTTTACTGTGCAAAAGCATGACGGAAACCGTGTGTCTTATTCCAGCCGCCACGAGTAAAATCGGGAACGGCAACCGGTGCCGAGTTGTTCTCGATAGAGAGAGCTGTGAGCGGAGCCAGACAGCACCATTCGGCTAAATCGTACACATCCATATCAAGCGGCAAGCCGTTGCGCAGACAGTAGATTAGGCGGTAATCCATAATGAAGTCCATACCTCCGTGACCACCTACTTTCTTGGCAGTTTCTTCCAGTTCGCGGTGGATGGGGTGTTTGTATTTCTCCATTAAAGCATCCTTCACTTCTTTGGGAACATACGAGTGAGCCGACAGATTTTCGTAGTTGCTCGAAGTTTCGCTATCAAGCTGCGATGCTTCAAGAGCATAGCCTTGCATCGGATACTTGTTAGCAAATCCTTTGGTGCCGGTTACTTGATACATACGGCTGTAAGGACGCGGCGAAGCTACATTGTGCTGGATGTGGATGGTTTTACCCTTTTCGGTACGAATCAATGTCAAAGTATGTTCACCGTTTATTACGGTGGGGTCTTCGCCCTTACTACGACGAATGCTGTCGTTTTTAATGAAATTGGGTATGCTGATAGGGTCGCTGTCCATCGCCACCAAGTAATTCAGCTTGTCGCCACGGTGAATGTCAAGCAGTTGGCAAGCGGGGCCAAAGCCGTGAGTCGCATAAACATCGCCGCGGTGTGCCTTGTTGTATTTCATGCGCCAGTCACCTTCGTACTGATCCCAATAGGGTTCCAGACAGTGGATGTACGCACCTTCTACGTGTACAAGGTCGCCAAACACGCCGTGTTGCGCCATGTTCAAGGTTGTCAGTTCAAAGAAGTCGTACACGCAGTTTTCCAGCATCATGCAGTGCAGGCGTGTCTTCTCTGCCATGTTTACCACAGCCCAAATATCTTCCATATTCATGGCGGCAGGTACCTCGCACGCCACATGTTTACCGTGTTCCATGGCATAAAGCATCATCGGCACGTGGTGTACCCAGTCGGTAGCGATGTACACCAAGTCAATGTCATCGCGTTCGCACAATTGCTTCCACGCATCTTCGCTTCCGCTGTACGCAGCCGCTTCGGGTAATTCGGCTTTCTTAAGGATGTTTTGCGCTTTCTCCACACGTTCGGGGTAGAGGTCGCACAATGCATTGATTTTTACGCCGGGGATGTGCGTAAAGCGACTTACTGCACCCGGTCCGCGCATACCCAGACCGATAAAGCCCACGCGTACGGTATCCATTTTAGGTGTAACAAGGTTCAATACATCTTGCTGACCTGCCGGACGAACAGGTGTAGCTACGGTAATAGGTTCGATTTTGCCCTGTGGTTTGTTAGAGCAAGCAGTTGTGCCGAGTGACAGCATCAACCCCAAAAGTAAAAAGTTGAAAAGTTTTTTCTTCATAAATAAGTGTTAATGATTGGGTTTTCAGGCGACAAATATAAAGCTTTTAGTTTATAGGTTACGTATTCTTCCGTATATTTGCCGCAATTTTAATCTTTATAAGTATATCGTATGAACAACTTTCTTAACATTGTCTCTCATTTTCATATTAAAGGGACAGTCAATGAAATCAAACCGTTGGGTAACGGATTGATTAACGACACCTATCTAATCACTACCCAAGAAGCCGATGCCTCCAACTATGTATTGCAACGCATCAACCACCATATTTTTCAAGATGTGGAAATGCTACAGAATAACATCGAAGCAGTGACCCGTCATATCCGTCGCAAGCTCACCGAGCAGGGTGCCGACGACATTGACCGCAAGGTGTTGACGTTTGTATCGGCTGACAACGGTAAGACCTATTTCTTCGACGGCGAAAGCTATTGGCGCATCATGGTATTTATTCCGCGTGCCCAAACCTTCGAGACGGTTAATCCCGAATATTCTTATCATGCCGGTGTGGCGTTCGGTAACTTTCAGGCGATGCTGACCGATATTCCGGAAACGTTGGGCGACACCATTCCCAATTTCCACAACATGGAGTTTCGTTTGCAACAGCTTCGCGAGGCGGTGGCTGCCGATGCTGCCGGACGTGTGGGCGAAGTGCAATATTATTTGGATGAGATAGAAAAACGTGCCGAGGAGATGTGCAAAGGCGAACGTCTTTACCGCGAAGGCAAGCTGCCCAAACGGGTGTGTCACTGCGATACGAAAGTCAACAATATGATGTTTGACGAAGAGGGAAGAGTGTTGTGTGTGATTGACCTTGACACGGTAATGCCCAACTTTATCTTCTCCGACTTTGGCGACTTCCTGCGCTCGGCTGCCAATACGGGTGCCGAAGACGACCCCAATCTTGATAACGTAAACTTCAACATGGAGATATTCAAAGCCTTTGCCAAAGGCTATCTGGAATCGGCACACAGTTTTCTGCTACCTATCGAAGTAGAGAATCTGCCTTATGCCGCCGCTCTGTTTCCTTATATGCAGACGGTACGTTTTCTTGCCGACTATATCAACGGAGACACCTATTATAAAATACAATATCCGGAGCACAACTTGGTACGCACCAAAGCACAGTTCAAACTGTTGCAAAGTGTGGAAGCACATACTCCGGAGATGCAAGCGTTTATCGGCGAGCAGTTGGGTTAAGAAACGGGGTGTTTCAAAAGTTATTTCGGTGGCGTCCGACGTTTATTGCGTCCGGCGCCACCTTTTCTTTGTCCGGCACCGCCGCGTCCTGCAGGCTTGCGTCCTCTACCTCTTCCGTCGCCACGGTTAGCACGCGGTTTATATTCGGGAGCTTCTCCCAATTCCGCCGGCAGTGGTATTTTATAAATATCTTTTCCTATAAATTCTTCTATTTGCTTAAAGTTGCTTTGCTCCTTTTCGTTGACAAAGGTAATTGCCACGCCGTCGTTGTTGGCACGCGCGGTACGTCCGATGCGGTGCACATAGTCTTCGTTGTCGTGGGGCACATCGTAGTTGATAACCAAGCGGATGTCGTCGATATCGATGCCGCGTGCCACAATGTCGGTCGCAACCAGTATGTTCACCTTGCCCGACTTAAACTGCTGCATAATAGCTTCGCGTTGCGATTGTTCCAAGTCCGAGTGCATTTCGCCCACATTCAACTTCATCAGCTTCAAGGCTTTCGTAACCTCTTTCACTTTCAGTTTTGACGAGGCGAAGATGATAACCCGTTCGGGTACCTGTTCGGCAAAAAGTGTACGGATGATGCCCAGCTTCTGATTTTCGTAGCACACATATGCCGATTGCAATATCTTGTCGGCTGGCTTCGATACGGCGAGCTTAATCTCGGCAGGGTTATTCATAATGGTTTGAGCCAACTGCTGTATCTTAGGCGGCATGGTTGCCGAGAACATGATAGTCTGCCGCTCTTTAGGCAAGTATTTTGCAATCTGCATAATGTCGTCGTGAAAGCCCATGTCGAGCATGCGGTCGGCTTCGTCGAGAATAAAATAAGAGACGCGCGACAGGTCGACATACCCCAAGCTGAGGTGTGCAATGAGGCGTCCCGGTGTGGCAATCACCACATCGGCACCCAAGGTAAGCCCCCGTTTTTGTTGTTCAAAGACAATGCCGTCGCTTCCGCCGTACACCGCCACCCCCGATGCGGGAAGGAAATAAGAGAAAGCCTCCATTTGCTGGTCAATCTGCTGTGCCAACTCGCGCGTGGGTGCCATAATGATGCAGTTGATAGCATCTTCGGGATGTTTATGCTCGGTAAGCTGATTCAGAATGGGCAACAAGTATGCCGCAGTCTTACCGGTTCCGGTCTGCGCCACGGCTATCAAGTCTCTACCTTCGAGAATAATGGGAATGGATTGTTCTTGTATAGGAGTACACTCCTCAAATCGCATGGCATCGAGTGCCTCCAATACTTGGGCGTTTAATTGTAGTTCGCTAAACTTCATCG
>JAISHU010000142.1 GCA_031262385.1 Mediterranea sp. (in: CFB group bacteria) | reverse complement strand
TCTCTAAACAGACTAAGGTTGTGAGGTGCGGAATGACAGAGGAACAGGAAGCGCTGTATAACCTGATATGCACGAAACCCGAATGAACTCTTTTGGGTGTCCCAGTGACGAAAACAGGTGATGAGGGCGTGCCGTATTTTTTTTCGGTGCGCCCTCATTACATATATAAATGCTATATTGTGACATTGTGATACGTAAACAGGGGATAATGTGCTAATATGTCAATCTGACAATGTGCTAATGGGGTGTATTCGCACATTATTCCTGTTGTATTGCTATTTCGTGCAATAATATCTACTATTATATATGTAGTTTTTACTCTGAATATATGCATTTAATAATGATATTTATCTGTGTATACATTATCTAAATTATAACTAATAGTACAGCATTGTATTTAAACGTAATACTATCTTGTCATAAAAAACGCTTCACACGTAGTCAAAAGCGTCAAATACTTAATTTAACTATAATACAATATGCAATTATCGCCAATAGGCGTATTGTAATAGTAAGTAAAATTAGCCGTATTGCACCCAAAAAACGCCTATTTAATGATTTCGCCATAATTTACCTTCATAGTGAATAAAATATAAATATATTTGCGGCGTGTTATAATAATAGTTTACTAACAAACAAAGAGGGAATTTATGAAGAAAAATTTATTGTTGTTATTTGCCTTCCTATTCGTAGGTATAGGCACAGTGACTGCGCAAACCATTACCGTGCAAGGAGTCGTTACTTCGGCCGACGACGGACTTCCGGTAATTGGAGCTTCTGTGTTGGTAGAGGGGACCACCTTGGGTACGGTAACCAATGCAGACGGACGATTTGTAATTACCAATGTACCGAATTCTGCCAAAACATTGAAGATTACCTATATTGGAATGGTAGACCAGACGGTAACCATTAGGCAAGGGATTATTAGTGTTACTATGCAATCGGATTCCGAATTATTAGACGACGTGTTGATTATTGCTTATGGTACAGCCAAAAAAGAATCATTTACTGGATCAGCGTCAACTGTATCTGCAAAAACGATGGAAAAACTGCAAGTTTCTAATGTGAGTAAGGCGTTAGAAGGAGCAGCTCCCGGTGTACAAGTTGCTATGCAATCGGGGCAACCGGGTTCGAGTGCTACAATTCGTATCCGTGGTATTGGTTCTATTAACTCAAGTGCAGACCCGCTCTATGTAGTAGACGGTATGCCTTTTAACGGTAATATTGCATCTATTAATCCGGCCGACATAGAATCAATGACCGTGTTAAAAGACGCTGCGTCGACTTCTTTGTATGGTGCACGTGCTGCAAACGGAGTGATTATGATTACCACTAAAAAAGGTAATGCACACACTGCAAAAGTTACTTTAGATGTTCGCTTAGGTGTTAATACCCGTGGCATACCGGAATATGACGTTATGAAAGATCCGGGTGAATATATGACGACTTATTGGCAAACGCTTAAAAACACCTTGGGCACAGGTGTAGCTGCCTCTGATGCCCTGTTCGGAGAATTGGGTTACAACCCCTACAGAACCGACAATAATTCTATTGTAGATTCAGGCGGAAACCTAACAACTGCCCCCTTGAAGTATTATGATGATTGGGGAAAAGAAGCCATCAATAATGGTATGCGACAAGAATACACAGTGACCGTGCAAGGTGGTTCCGAGAAATCCAACCACTACCTGTCGCTGGGTTATTTAGATGATGAAGGTATTATAACGAACACCGATTATACTCGTTTCTCGGCACGAGCTAATGGGGACTTTAATGTGAATAAATTCATTAAACTTAACGGTAGTGTCTCTTATTCGCGTGGAGAACAAAATAGTCAGGCTATCTCTAGCTTGGGTAATTATGTGAATACGTTCTCATTTATTCAGAACATAGCACCTATTTACCCTGTATTTGCATATGACGCTAGTGGAAAACGCATATACAATGAAGATGGAAGCCCTAAGTACGACTTTGGTAATGGTGTATATGGTACACGTGCCTATGCTTCCAACCAAAATGTTGTAGCGTCAGATAGAGATAACAAGAACCAATATGTACGAGATGATGTAGCAAGCCGTTTTGGTGCAACAATATCATTTTTAAATGATTTTAAGTTTGAGGCCAACTTAGGTTATGACCTAACTAATACGATGCAGAACTATTTTCAAAACCCAACTTTCGGAGATGCGGAGGCATCAGGAGGGCGTGGTTACAAATACCGCATGCGTACTCAAACGCTTACTGTTAATGAATTGTTGACTTACAACAAAACGATTGCTGAAAAACATCACATAGATGTATTAGTCGGACACGAAAGTTACAAGTATGCATATAATTACTTGCGGGCAACCAAAACAAAATTCTTCGATCATGGCATTCCCGAATTTAGTAATGCTATTACTATGGAAGATATGCAATCGTACACATTAGACCACACTATAGAATCATTCTTGGGACGTTTGAACTACGACTATGCAGATAAATATTATTTCTCGGGTTCTTTACGCGCAGATGGTTCATCGCGTTTTGCTAAAGATAATCGCTGGGGTACATTCTGGTCGGTAGGAGGCTCTTGGCGTGCTTCGTCCGAAGAATTTATGCAGGATGTTTCATGGGTGAAAAACCTTACATTACGAGCAAGTTATGGAAGTGTAGGTAATGATGCCATTTATTATCCTGCTACCTCATCTAACAATTATTACGCTTATAAAACCCAGTATTCGATAGCTAATTCTGATGGAGCTTTTGCCGTATCGCGCTACTTTCAAGGTAATCCGGATTTGACATGGGAAACATCGTATAATATGAATATTGGTCTTAGTGCATCGTTGTTTGACAACATCATTAATTTAGATGTTGAATATTTCAACAAGAGGACCGAGGATATGCTCTACAATGTTCCACAACCCCCCTCATCGGGTCTTTCATATATTTCAGAGAATGCATTGACTATGGTTAACAAAGGCTTTGAATTCTCTTTGGGTGTTAACATACCAATGCCAAACAATATGAGATGGAATTGGACATTTACCGGCACGCATTATAAGAATAAGGTCACCGATATCCCTGAAGATAAACAAACACTTGGAATTACACATGATGCTTATTACAATATTCGTGAAGGAAAAAGTGTGTGGGATTTCTATTACTACAAATATGCCGGCGTAGATGAAACCGGACACTCTACATGGTATGTCGATGTAAAAGATGAAGCGGGAAATGTAACCGGTGAAGAGACAACAACCGATTACACACAAGCTACCAAATATTACATCGGAACAGCTCTTCCTGATTTCCAAGGAGGTATCAGTACAGAATTCTCATGGGGAGGCTTCGATTTATCTATTGCTACCAACTATCAATTAGGCGGTAAAATTTTCGACTCGATGTATGCCGATGTTATGCATGCGGGTGAAGCCGGTGCAAACTGGCATCGAGATATTTTGGGTGCATGGCGTGAGGATAATACATCAAGTAATATACCTGTTTTGGATGGCGACCAAAATGCCAATACTTTTTCCGACCGTTTCTTGATTGGAGCAGATTTCTTCAACCTTCGAAATATTACATTGGGATATACATTCCCTAAAAAATGGCTGAATGCTGCAACCATAACCAATGCACGCCTTTATGTAGTTGCCGATAACGTTGCACTTGTATCTAAACGTCAAGGACTTGATCCTCGTCAATATATTTACGGGCAATCCTTAGCCAACTATTCAGCGATTCGCTCTTTCTCGGTAGGTCTTTCTTTAACTTTTTAAAATGTTTTTATTATGAATATATTTAAAAATACTATATTTAATGGAGTAGCTATTTGCTCGATACTTTTGGCTACAGCATGCTCCAAAGACTTTTTGGAAACTACTCCAACTCTTTATCCTGAAGAGAGTGATGTAGTAGGGACCATGCAGGATGACCCTTCGCAGGTACAAGCCTATGTGACAGGTGCTTATTCAAATTTCTACTGTGGTGGAGATTATTGGGCATCACACGATGATTTTGGTATACCGGCTATCAAATTAGCCACCGATTTTATGTGTGAAGATATTGCCTACCCACGTGATATACACTGGTTCTGTTATGATTATCAATTAGATAATCGCATGTCAAGTTATCGTCGCACAAGCAGCTCTTGGCGGCAGCTATATCAGGTTGTAGATAATGCTAATACCATCATTACTATGCTTAAACCGGCCGAAGGCGAAGAAGTTACCGACCAATCTATAAAAACAAAATTGGGAGCTGCCTATTCGCTTCGTGCATATAGTTATTTTTGGCTGGTTAATCTATGGCAACATCCGCTTAGTGTAGGTGCCGACCAACCGGGTGTTCCATTAAAAACAGAAACTGAATATCGCATGGAGCGAGTTTCTGTTGGCGAAATCTATAATCAAATCAAATCTGATATTGAAATTGGATACAATTATTTGAAGGGTTTAGGATACTACGGCGGCAATAAAGTTGACTTAACGGAATATGCTGCTGCTGCAATATATGCCAATGTTTTAATGTTTACAGGCGACTACGACAACGCGGCAAAATATGCAGAAGCAGCCGCTGAGGGAGGTAGTTTCAACTCAGAAACCGATATGTTGAGCGGCTTTAATTCGCTTAGTATGCCGGAAGTTATCTGGGGATTCAATGTTAATAACGAGAATACAGGTTATTATGCATCGTTCTTCTCTCAAGTGGATCCTTATATGATTGGTTATGGGGGGCAGGTTGGCATTCGTAAGCTTATTTCGTCTGACTTATATAGTAAAATAGCCGATAATGATGTACGCAAAAAATGGTTTGGCTACAATCCTGAACACAATATTTTGGAGGTAAGCTATGATTATGAGACAAATTATTCTCAAGGTGATTTAACTCCTTACATTCAAAATAAATTCGTTGACATATACATTACGAGTAGAGGTTCTGCTGATGCGTTTACTTCAGCTCTTATTTATTTCCGTAGTGGAGAAATGTATTTTGTAGCTTCGGAGGCATACTATCTGGCAGGTAACGAAGCCAAAGCAAAGGAGTTACTGAATGCCGTAATGGCAACACGTATCCCTGAGTATTCGTTCACTGGCAGTGGTAGCGCTTTATATGATGAAATATGCCTACAGAAGCGTATAGACACATGGATGGAGGGTAGCCGATATTTGGATGCCAAGCGTCGTAACGAGCAAATCGACCGTTCTACAAGTATGAACCACGCGCTTGATTTAACTCTATTCAATGCCATAACATACTCTTCTCGTGACTACAGAATGTTATATCACTTCCCTAACTTGGAAATGGAGAACAATCCTGAGTTAGGTCAAGACAACCAATAACCCCATACCACCGGGATAGCGTTCCCGGTGTGTTTTTCTCTCTTGCCAAGTCCTAACTTGGCTTGGTAGGTTTAACTTTACATTAACGGTTTCTTTACCACAAATAAAGAAACAACGAAGGGCGGCTTTGTGAAAAGCTGCCCTTTGTCTTGGTGGGTACCGCCTTTCGGAAGCATCCAAAACGAATTAAAACAGAGAAAATTAGACGAATAAAAGCGACAACCTTTGGTGTTTTAGGAAAAAGTATCTATTTTTGCACCCCGATTATGCAGAAATAATAACGTAAAACAAGATATATCGCAATGAAAAGGACATTTCAACCCTCTAACAGAAAGAGAAAGAACAAACATGGTTTCCGTGAAAGGATGGCTACTGCCAATGGTCGTCGCGTATTGGCTTCGCGTCGTGCTAAAGGTCGTAAGAAACTGACTGTTTCGGACGAATACAACGGAGTGAAAGCATAATAACAATAGCTCGGTTAACTGTATAAGAAAGCCGCAAAGAATGACGAATGTCGTTCTTTGCGGCTTTCTTGGTTATTGTTGCTTCAAAAATTAAATGCTACGGTATCTGCTTTGGCTTCGCCGTTATAATTGGTGGTATTGAATTGTACGACGAGCGAAGTGATAGTGTCGTTCACATAATGTCGCAGGGGAATGGACAGATAAACACGCCGACTGTAAGCCCGCACGTCGTCGCCCTCGTCGTGATAGAGCGAGATGCGGACGGTACGTTTACTGCCCACCGTAGCGACATCTTCTTCGATAAAGCCGAAAGTGTGCAGCTTGTTTTGTGATTTGATGTCTATCAAGACATTCAGATAATTCAGTCCTTTCCATGCGCCAACGACGGTAACCGGGTCTTGCTTCACTCCGCCTTTAAAATCTTCTGCCGGTTGGGGCAGAGGCGACACGGTAGTAACGGAGCTGTAGAGTTTGGCACCTACCGAACCGTCGTCGGCGGTAATCAGTTCGTAGTTGGTAACGATGCGAATGGTGGTATCTTTCTTGGACGAGATACCCGAACCGTCGCTCACCACAGGGTATGTTTCACCGGCATCGTTCAGCACGGAACTGATGCCGGAAGCAGTTGCCTGTGCAGTCAAAAACTCCAGCTTCACCGAGGGGTAGTGGTAATCGTCTTTGGCACAAGCAGCCAGCAAACAGAGTAGCGGCAGTAAAAGAAAGCTCTTTTTCATCGGGCGGAATTTTTTAGTGCAGTCAGATGATTCGTAAGCGGGTTGGCATACATCAGCAACAGCTTCTTGCGCAAGAAAGGAATGTCTTTGTCGGGGAGCGTGATGCGTTCCAGCTGTTCGTCTATATAGTGATAGAACTCCCTCTTCTCGTGCTCGGTGTAGTAGTCGATAAAGGTGGAGCTGTCGGAGAGGTAGTCGTGTGCGATATAGTTGGCGGGATAGATGCGGTAGTTGCTATGGATGCGACGGTCGATGAGTGCCGCCACTCGCAAGAAAATCTCTTGTTTGGGCAGCGAGCGGTCTATCGTAGCCAGCTCGTCGTTGATGCATGCCGCTGCTTTGAGGTGTACGTGGCCTTTGCGTCCCAGCAAGCCGCTTTCCATGTTGAGCCAGTCGTCTTGGGGTGTTTTTTTGTATGCGGGATTATCGCGCTTTTGCTGAAACTCCTGTGCTTTGAGATAGTCGCAAGGGTCGAACTCGTAAGAGATAGCAAGGGGGGCAATGTTCAGTGCCGACAAGCGGTCGATGATATCGCCTTCGCCGCCCAGTACCAGCATCTTCAGCAAACTTTCCTGTGTGAGGTCGTCCGAGTCTTTGGCGCGTCCTTCGCGTTGGGCAATCCAGATAGACTGCTTTTTGTCGGCAATGGTATGGTGCATGTAGTCCGACAGGCGGGTGGACGATTCCAGCATCTGCCGCATGGGAAGTCCCCGTTGTACGATAAACGATTTGTTGATGCGCACCACCTTTTTTATCCACGGATAGATAAAGAGGTTATCGCCAATGGCTATCTCCACCGTGTCCAATCCTTGAAGTACCAGTTCGATGTCGAGGAAGCCCGAGTCGAGAATGATGTCGCGGTGGTTGGAGATATAGGTATATGCCGCCGATTTGTCGGTGATAGCGGTATGATTCAGTGTAACACCGTTGGTGCTCTCTTTCTCTATCCTCCGCAGAATGACGTAACAGAATTTCTTCTGAAACTCAAACTTCGTGCGGCATTGGCGCATTTCTTGCGCCAGCATTTCGAAGGGTACCGACGGAAAGACGGCGGTAACCACTTGCCGGAAATCCGGGTCGGCGATAAGCTCCTCGAACACTGCCGGGAGTTCGTTGTCGTTGTAGGGACGTATGGCATCAAATTCTATCATACGCTATTGTTTTAGTTTATCTTCGATAATGTCGTTCAGTACATCTTTCATCTCCAAGCCGGCGGCGCGCACCTGTTGAGGAATAAAGCTGGCGGCGGTCATACCCGGTGTGGTGTTTACCTCCAGCAAGTTTATTTTGTCGCCTTCGGTAATGATGTAGTCCACGCGGATGATGCCCGAAGCGCCCAGAATGTCGTAGATAGCCGAGGTAAGTGTCTGCACCCGAGCCGTCAGTTCGTCGGAGATGCGTGCAGGAGTTATCTCGTCCGATGCGCCGTTGTACTTGGCTTCGTAGTCGAAAAACTCGTTCTTCGAGATAACTTCCGAGATGGGGAATATCACCGACTTGGTGTGGGTTTTGTAGCATCCGCAGGTAATTTCGCGTCCTTCCATAAAGGCTTCGATAATCACTTCGCGGTTGATTTCGCCAAAAGCTTTTTCGATGGCAGGCTGTATCTCTTTGGCGCTTTTCACCTTGCTGGTGCCGAAACTGGAGCCGCCCAGATTGGGCTTAACGAAGCAGGGCAAGCCGATCTTCTCCACCACCTGCTCGTTGTCGATGCGCTGTCCCTCACGCAGCAGCAGCGAGTCGGCAATGCGTATGCCGAAGCCTTTGAGAAACTGATTGCAGGCAAACTTATTGAACGTCAGCGAGGCGGCAAATACGCCACAGCACGAGTAGGGGATGCCCAGCATGTCGAAGTAGCCTTGCAGACGACCGTCTTCGCCGGGTGTGCCGTGGATGGTGATATAGGCAAAGTGAAACTTTATGGTTTGCCGGTTCAGGCGGAAGCTGAAGTCGTTCTTGTCGATTGCAGCCGTGCGGTCGTCGGGCAGCAACACCTGCCAGCTCGATTCGCGCATCACGACGGTGTAGACGTCGTATTTCTCTTTGTCCATAAACGAGTAGATGCCCTGTGCGCTGCGCAGGGATACTTGGTATTCGGAGGAGTCGCCTCCGCAAACGATAGCTATGCGTATCATACGTCTCTGTTACTAATATAGCCTCTCCACCGTTCAACGAGGTGGGTCATGTCGGCGGGCAATGGGGTGGTAAAGTCCATCTCTTCGCCCGTTACGGGATGTTGGAATCCCAGCGTCATGGCATGAAGTGCCTGTCGCGGACAGATGTCGAAGCAGTTGTTTACAAATTGTTTGTATTTACTAAAGTGAGTTCCTTTTAATATTTCGTGACCGCCGTAACGCTCGTCGTTAAAGAGCGTGTGTCCGATGTGTTTCATGTGCACACGTATCTGGTGTGTGCGACCGGTTTCGAGGCGGCACTCCACCAATGTGACGTAGCCCAACCGTTCCAGTACGCGGTAGTGCGTTACGGCATGTTTACCGGTTCCGTCGGGTACCACAGTCATCTGCATGCGGTCGCGCGGATTACGTGCAATGTCTCCGGTAACTGTACCTTCGTCGGCTTCGACGATGCCCCACACCAAAGCTTGGTAGCGTCGGCGGGTGGTTTTGTTGAAAAACTGTAGTCCGAGGTGGGTCTTGGCATCGGGTGTTTTGGCTACCACCAGCAGTCCCGACGTGTCTTTGTCTATGCGATGCACCAATCCCACGTGCGGGTCGTTAGCGTCGTAGTCGGGAATATCTTTGAAATGCCAGGCAAGTGCGTTGACCAGTGTGCCGGTATAGTTGCCGTGTCCGGGATGTACCACCAGTCCGGGAGGTTTGTTTACTACCATCAGGTAGCGGTCTTCGTACACAATATCAAGCGGAATATCTTCGGGGATAATATCGTTTTCGTAGCGCGGTCTGTCCATCACCACCGTGATGATATCCAGCGGTTTCACCTTGTAACTGCTTTTCACCGGACGTTCGTTTACCCGTACAAATCCGGCATCGGCAGCCTTTTGAATGCGGTTGCGCGACACGTTGGGTAAACGGTCGAACAAGAATTTGTCTACACGCAGCATTTCCTGTCCTTTATCCACCGCGATGCGAAAGTGTTCGTAGAGTTGCGCTTCGTCAACGGGTTCCGTGTCGTCAAGCTCGTCTTCGATAATACTGTTAAATGGTAGCTCTTCTATCATTACTATCTTTGGTAAAATTGGGACAAAGATAGTGATTTTGATATACTATCAAGAAAGAGAAAGCGTGCAGTTGCCGAAAAAAAGTTGCTATCTGTTTCGTCATATAAAAGAAAGGTGTAAATTTGCACCCCGAAAACAAGAGCCTGCCGCTATAGCTCAGTTGGTAGAGCAACGCATTCGTAACGCGTAGGTCGCCAGTTCAAGTCTGGCTAGCGGCTCATCAAAGCAGAGAGTGATATTCTTTAAAAGGATGTCACTCTTTTTTCTAAATACCTATCTACAATGAAAGAGACTCCCATTAGTCGTCAACTCATAGACGACGCCATCCGTGATTTTGGAATTGCCGACTTCGGCAAAGCAACCATTCGTGAAGTAAAAGCCATTGCCGCCAAAGCCGAAGCCGAGTCGGGCATAGAGTTTATCAAAATGGAAATGGGTGTACCCGGATTACCCCCTTCCTCCGTGGGCGTACAAGCCGAAATAGCCGCGTTACAAAGCGGGATAGCCAGCCTTTATCCGGACATCAACGGTTTGCCTCCACTCAAAGAAGAGGCGTCGCGTTTTGTCAAAGCATTTATTAATGTAGATTTAGCTCCCGAAGGATGCGTGCCGGTAACCGGTTCCATGCAGGGAACGTTTGCCTCGTTTCTGACGTGCAGCCAGTGCGACGAGCAGAAAGATACCATTTTGTTTATCGACCCGGGCTTTCCCGTGCAGAAGCAACAACTCACGGTAATGGGGCTAAAATACGAGACCTTCGATGTGTACGACTATCGCGGTGCGAAGCTCAAAGAGAAGCTGGAAAGCTATTTGAAGCGGGGTAACATCTCCGCCGTTATCTATTCCAACCCCAACAACCCCGGTTGGATTTGTCTCAAAGAGGAAGAGCTGCGTACCATTGGCGAACTCGCCACACGCTACGACGTCATAGTGCTGGAAGATTTGGCGTACTTTGCCATGGACTTCCGCCAAGATTTAAGCACTCCGTTCCAAGCGCCCTTCCAACCTACGGTGGTACACTACACCGATAACTATGTGTTGTTGATATCCGGTTCAAAAGCGTTTAGCTATGCCGGTCAACGCATTGGTGTGAGTTGCATATCCGACAGCTTGTATCACCGTGCCTATCCGGGCTTGACCCAACGCTACGGCGGAGGCACGTTCGGCACCGTGTTTATTCATCGCATCCTGTATGCGCTGTCATCGGGAACCAGCCATTCGGCGCAATATGCACTGGCGGCAATGCTGAAAGCGGCAAGCGACGGTGCATACAACTTCTTGCACGACGTACAGGTGTACGGCAATCGTGCCCACAAACTGAAAGAGATCTTCCTGCGCCACGGCTTCCGCTTGGTGTACGACAACGATTTGGGCGAACCCGTTGCCGACGGTTTCTACTTTACCATAGGCTATCCGGGAATGACGGGCAGTGAGTTAGCCCGCGAACTGATGTATTACGGGGTGAGTGCGATCTCGCTCTCTACCACCGGAAGCAATCAAGAGGGACTGCGCGCCTGTACTTCGTTTATCGGCGACCATCAATACGCCCAATTAGACGAACGCATGGCACTCTTTGCGGCACAGCATCCGGTATAAAATGGGAGTCACAATACACTCTTAAAATCTTAAAAAGCCTTAAACAAAACCGCGCGCTGCTTACTATTTGAAAGAATTGTTCTACTATTGCACCCCGAAAGTTAGCCCTACGTTAACATTTTGCTAATCTTACGTTAATACCGTAAACAATGAAACACCACCTCTACACAGCGTTATTGCTCTGTGCAATCTTCTTTGCATCTACCGCATCTTCTTATGCGTGTAGTACCATTATCATTTCCGGAAAAGCCACACGCGACGGACGTCCGTTGATGTGGAAAAACTCGGATACCGACAATCCGCGTCACAGCTTACTGTATGCCGACCATCGCGGCTACCCCTTCTTGGGCATCATCCGCAATTCATCGAAGAACGAAGCTACTGCCGGCGTGTGGGCAGGTACCAATGCCGAAGGCTTTTCTATTATGAATACGATGTCGTACAACCTCACCGACTCCGCTGTCACCTCGCGCAACGGTTCGCTGATGCGACAGGCTTTAGAACGTTGCCGCACCGTGGACGATTTCCAACACATGCTCGACACGCTGCCGCGACCGCTCAAGGTAGAGACCAACTACGGCGTGATTGATGCGCAAGGCAATGCCGCCTACTTTGAAACCTTCAACAACGGCTATCGTAAATTAGATGTGAACGACCCTGCCGTAGCTCCTTCCGGCTATCTTATCTATACCAACTTCTCTTATACAGGCTTTTACGACAGAGGACAAGGATACATACGCTACCAAACGGCGATGTACGAAACGGCAAAGGTAGCTCCGAATCGCGGCTTCACTCCGCAATGGATACTCAACAAGTTGGCACGCAGTTACTATCATTCGCTGCTCGGCGTGGACTTTGCTTCGCCCGAAGCCATGCAACTGTTTGCTGGCGGTTACATCCCCGACCAAGACTTGATACCGCGACACTCCACCGCCAGTGCCACCGTGATACAGGGGGTGCGACCGGGCGAGAACCCCGAACTCACCACGCTGTGGGCGGCACTGGGCTATCCTCCCTGTGCGATAGCGATACCGGCATGGGTGAAACTGGCACGTAACAATTCGCCGTTGGTGATGCGCAACGCCGATACCCGCTCGTCGCGTCTGTCCGACCAAGCCGAAGCTTACAAGCAGACGCTCTACGATGTGAAGCGCGGTCACGGCGATGCTTACCTGCACTTCTCACAAGTGTACAATGCCGAAGGCACCGGCTACCGGCAGTTGCTGCAACCCATCGAAGAGCATCTCTTCAATCTCACCAACCACCGGTTGAATAAATGGCGCACCGACGGAAAGCTCTCCGTTAAAGAGGCGCAACTGCTGATTAGTGAAACCGAACACTATGTGGAGGAACATCTTCCGCCCGTCCGTTTCTAACTATACGTACTTAAACATATATCGCGATGAAAACCTATCTTCTTTGCGCCGCCCTGTGGCTGCTGGCGCAAGTGACGCTGTATGCGCAACCCGGACAACCGGCGTTTCCCTACGACATTCAATACTACCTGCCTAAAGGCGAATATACGCTCGACGGCACGATACCGCAACCCAAATCCGTGCTGGGTTTCGAGTTGGGACAACAACACGTTGACTGGAACAATGTGCTGATGTACATGCAGGCACTCGATGCCGCTTCCGACCGCGTGTCCGTTCGCACATTCGGGCAGACTAATCAGTTTCGTCCGTTTATACAAGTGGCGATTACCTCGCCCGACAACCAGCGCAGGCTGGAAGAGATTCGACAGGAACATCTACAACTCACCGATACCGGCCATTCCGACAAGTTGAACGCTGAAGGAATGCCGGTAGTGGTGAACCTGATGTACACCATACACGGCAACGAACCTTCGGGAGTCAACTCCTCGCTGGCGGTTGCCTACTACCTCACAGCGGCACGTGGGACGGCTATCGACCAACTACTTGCCAATACGGTGATTGTGCTGACGCCCGGCTTGAACCCCGACGGTATCAACCGCTTTGCATCGTGGGTTAATTCGTCGCGTACTTTTCCCGACGTTGCCGACCTCAATTCGCGCGAGTTCTCCGAACCATGGCCAAGCAGCCGTACCAATCATTACTGGGCTGACACCAACCGCGACTGGCTAATGGCTCAACATCCCGAAGGACAAAATGCCTTGGAAATGTATTACTACTGGATGCCCAACGTGGTAGCGGACTTTCACGAACAAGGCGGCGACCGCTCGTATTACTTTAGCCCGGGACATCCCAAACGCACTCATCCGCTTACGCCGCAACTCAACCAGACGCTTACCTCCAAACTTACCACCTATTGCGCTCACCAATTAGACCAAGTAGGTACACTCTACTTCTCCAAAGAGGGGTACGACGATTATTACTACGGTAAAGGTGCCGCATACGGCGACATACACGGCTCGGTGTGCATCCTCTACGAACAACTGGCATCACGCGGACATCTGCGTCCCACCCGCAACTACGGACTGATGTCGTTTGCATCGACCGTTCGCAATCAGGCACTCTCGGGCTACGGATTGATAGAGGGAGCCGCCGCTATGCGCAAAGAGTTGCTGGAGTATCAGCGCGACTACTACAAACAGAGTGGCAAAGAGGCTGCTGCCGCCGCAGTGAAAGGATATGTCTTCGATACACGGGGCGACCGCGCCATAACCTACCATTTTCTGGAGAACCTGCAACGTCATCACATCGAGGTGTACCGCCTCGCCAAATCACTGCGCATGGGCAACCACACCTATCAGCCCGACGAAGCGTATGTAATTCCGACCAACCAAAAACATCACGCCATGGTGCGCACGCTCATGGAGAATGTGACTCAATTCGAAGACAGCACCTTCTACGACATCTCCACATGGACCTTTCCGCATGCTTACAACCTGCAATACAATGAACTGACATCTGTAAGCGGGTTGTCGGGCGAACGGGTGGAGAAGCCGGAGTTTCCACAGGGAAGTCTCACGGGCGCTCCAAGTAGCGTGGGCTATCTGTTCGACAACAGTCAGTTCTATGCCCCCCGCATGGCTGCCGAACTGCTGAAACGCAACCTGATAGTAAAAGTGTGTAGCCGTCCGTTTACGCTGACCACAGCCGAAGGTGATAAAAAGATGAACTACGGCACCTACCTCGTGCCCGTGCAGGGACAGCCTCTCACCACCGAAGCCATTCACTCGCTGATAGGCAAGCTCTCCGTGGAGTGCGGCGTGCAAAGCTACTCCACCTCTACTGCGCTGATGAGCGACTACGACCTTGGTGCCGGTGCGCTGAAACCCCTCAACGCTCCCCGCGTGGCTATCATCACCGGTCGCGGCATGGGTGTTCCGGCTTCGGGCGAAGCATGGATGTTGCTAAGTAAACGCTTCAATATCGCTCCTACCTTGATAGAATATACGTCGCTTGCCACTGCCGACCTGACAAAATACAACGTCATCATCGCTGCCGGCGGGCAACCCACGGGTAATGTGTCGGCACGAGCCGCCCAAAATCTCAAAGCATGGACCGACAACGGCGGCACGTTTATCGCTATCGGCGCTGCCTATCGCTGGACAAACAGTTTGAAACTGACCGACCTGAAAACCGTGGCTGCCGCGAAGAGTGACAGCATCAAGAAAGGAAAAGGCGAAAAGAGTGCCGACTGGTATCAACCTTACGACCGTCGCAACCGTGCCACAGGCAACAACGTGGACGGCGTGATACTAAACTGCCGTTTAGACCGTACCCATCCGCTGGCATGGGGCTACGTGCAAGACCAACTGCCCGTGATGCGCAATGGCTCGACTACGTTCGAGCGACCCAAAGAACGAACCAATACCCCCTTGTCGTACTTACCGAAACCCTACCTGTCGGGCTTCATCTCGCAAGCCAACCTGAAACGTATGGGAGGTGCGCCCGCCGTTGCTATTCAGTCGTGCGGCAAAGGACGCGTCATCGTGTTTGCCGACGACCCCAACTATCGCATGTACTGGTATGGTACCACCCGCATGTTTATGAATGCCGTACTGTTCGGTCAATTGCTATAACACCTTATATATAATATAGGAAACCAAGAAACCGTTAATGTAAAGTTATCCCGTTAATGTAAAGTTTTTATTCAAATCTTATATCCATTAATTACACTATCACATGAAATCAACAGTAAGGAGGGTACTACTCTCCGCCCTTTGCTGTTTTCTTGTGGCAACCACCGTCGTGGCGCAAACAAGGAAACTAACAGGTACTATTACCTCTTCCGAAGACAATGAACCGGTCATCGGAGCTTCGGTATTAGTGAAAGGTACCACCATCGGTACCACCACCAATTTGGACGGCGTCTTTACACTCGACATTCCCGCCGACGCCAAGACACTTACCGTTTCATACATCGGCATGCGCACCCAAGAGGTGAACATTGCGGGTCGGTCGCTACTGAAAATTGAGATGCATGCTGACTCGGAGATGCTGGATGAAGTTATAGTAGTTGCCTACGGAACCTCTACTAAAGGAGCATTTACCGGTGCTGCCAGTGTGGTAAAATCAGACAAGCTCGAAGCCCGTCCGCTAACCAACATCAGTAATGGACTTTTGGCAGCTGCACCGGGTGTACAGGTATCTACATCCAATGGACAACCCGGCTCATCGCCCAGTATTTACGTTCGTGGATTGGGCTCATACACGGCAAGCAGTACCCCTTATATTGTATTGGACGGTATGCCTTATTCGGGAAGTATGAGTAATATCAATCCAAGCGACATTGAGAGTATGACCGTACTTAAAGATGCTTCGTCTACAGCACTCTACGGCTCGAATGCCGCCAATGGCGTAATTCTGATTACTACCAAGCAAGGCAAAAAAGACAAGCTTAGGGTTAACGTTCGCTTCAATCAAGGTATTGTGAGTAAGCAGATGACTGACTACGAAACAGTAAACGACCGGGAGTACATGGTGCTCTACTGGGAAAATCTACGCAATCAATATGTCAGCAACGGCAGCGATCGCGAAGCAGCCGGCATTAAAGCTTCGGAAAACCTGATTAAAGGTGGTGTGAAATACAATCCGTACAACGTACCTAATGAGAAAGTTGTTGATGCTAATGGTATATTCAATCCCGAAGCTCAATTTATGTGGGCTGATGATGTAGATTGGAAAAACGCCGTGATGCATACGGGAAAACGCACTGATGCCGGACTGAGTATCAGTGGCGGTACTGCAAAAGCTGATTATTACGCATCTTTGGGCTACCTCAACGAAGAAGGTTATATTCGCGGCTCCAGCTTTGAGCGTTTCACCATGAGTAGCAAAGTGAATCTGCAAGTCACCAACTATCTCAAAATCGGTACGAACCTTACGGCAAACATGAGCTACTCGTACGGTAACCAAAACGAAACATCAGGCAACAACTCCAATGCTTTCCGTTTTATCCGCAATGTAGGACCTATATTCCCAATTCACATGCACGATAATGAAACGAAAGAATACCTGCTTGATAGCAAAGGCAACAAACTGTACGATTTTGGCGGAGGCGATCCTGCACGTGACTTTGTATCGGGAAACAACCCTGCAATAGAGGTTCCTACCCGTCACGACGAATCGCGGCGCAATAACATTCAAGCCAAAACCTACGCCGAAGTAACTTTCTTGAAAGATTTTAAGTTTACCACAAATGTTAGTGTAGCAGCCAATGCCTATCGTTCTTCGTCAGCTTCACAAATTTATGAGGGTAAAACCGCTACCGGCAGTACAAGCAAAACCATGTCGTTTACTACTACTTGGACATTAAACCAATTGCTTAGCTACTCCAAAATGTTAGGCAATCACCACATTGATGCGATGGTGGGACACGAAACATTCAGTACTGAATACCACTCGCTTGACGGCGCAATGAAAGATGCCGTATTTACCGACAGGTTCGAACTGACCAACTACTTAAACACCAGTGATATGCCCGGTTCATCAGCTACGCGTAGACGTGCTGAAGCTTATCTCTCGCGTGTTAGCTACAATTACGACGATCGCTATTTCTTATCAGGGTCGTATCGACGTGATGCCACTTCGCGATTCGAAAGAGCGGTACGTTGGGCGGGCTTCTTCTCCATCGGAGCCGGCTGGCGTATAGACAAGGAGAAGTTTATGAATAATCACCAATGGATAGATATGCTAAAACTGCGTACAGCTTATGGTGAAGTGGGTAATCAAGGAGTAGACAACACCTATCCGCTACGCGACGATTACACACGGGCTTTCAACGGAAATGAAGCCGGCTTTTACCAAACGTCGGACGGCAATCCTAACTTTACATGGGAAACATCGCGCAACTTTGACGTGGCCGTAGAGTTTAGTCTGTGGAGAGGTAAATTCAGTGGTTCGATAGAGTGGTTCCGCCGCAATGTGTCCGAAATGATATACAGCGTTCCTTATTCGCCATCGACAGGTACCTCAAGCATTCCGCAGAATGCCGGAAGTATGTACAATCAAGGTTGGGAATTTGAACTGAACTATCAGCCTATCCGACAAAAGAACTGGAAGCTGAACCTTGGTCTCAACGGTATGTTACTCAAAAATAAAATTACCTATCTCCCCATAGCTGCACATACCAGTTCGCCTTTCCGCGTTGAACAAGGCTATCCGCGCTACGAACTCTATCTGCGACAATGGCGTGGTATCTATCCCGAAACAGGTGACTGCCTATACGTTCCGGATCCTAAACTGGCTTATGAGAGCAACGGAGTAGCTAAATCGGGAGCTAAACTGGTAGAATACAATGGTGAAACATACACTACCGATATTAATTTTGCCAAGTATGAGCACGAAGGTACTCCCACTCCTAAAATATCGGGTGGTATTAACGTAGGGGTGTCGTACAAAGATTTTGCACTTACTATGACATTCTATTATCAGTTGGGTGGACGCATGTACGATACAAGCTATTCAGGGTTAATGACCTTAGGTACGGGTTCGTTGAGCTACAGCACTATGCACAAAGATATTTTGAACCGTTGGCAAAAGCCGGGCGACGTAACCAACGTGCCTCGTATTGCCAGCTCCGACGCCACCAGCCTTAATGCAGGCAGTTCTACCCGTTGGCTTGTAAGCTCGGATGTTTTGGAATTGGCTAACGTCAATTTGAGTTACGATATTCCCAAAAGCGTAACTTCAAAATTGGGTATTCAAGGATTGAAGTTCTCTGTCGCTGCCGACAATCTCTTTATGCTTACTGCACGCAAGGGCATGTATCCGCGTCGCAACCTTTTCTCGGGATATAGCAGCAATGGCAATGTGTATCTTCCTTCCAAAGTATTAACTCTGGGATTAAATCTCAGTTTTTAAAATAGCAACGATATGAAAAATAAAATATTAATACTTCTAATAGCTTCTCTAACCCTTCCGATGATAAGCGGGTGTAGTAAAGATTGGCTTGATTTGCGTTCGGTCTCCAGTGTAGATACCGATATACTTTTTGAATCGCCCAAGAATGCATTAATGGCTATCAACGGTATGCACAGACGTATGCATCATTCTTCGGGTACAGCCGCACAAGGTGGCTATGAAACATGGATGATATGGATGGAAATGATGGGCGAGAACTTGGTTTATACTTACAGCAACGCTCAATGGCAATCGCAAGCCCGCTGGTCGTTACACCGTAATATCGGCTCAAGTATTTTGCTGTATCACTATCGCTTTTTCTATTACCAAATAGCCAATGCTAACCGTATAATCAAGAAAGTTGATGCAATGACGGTTCCCGATGCCGAGATACCTCTATTAAATGAAATAAAAGGACAGGCATTGGCGTATCGTGCATTCAGCTACCACAATTTAGTACAGGCATGGGCAGAACGATACGATTTTGCAGGTAACAACACCCAACCGGGCGTAATTCTCCGCGATAGTATATCGTATGATACACGCGGACGTTCTTCGGTCGAAGATGTGTATAAGCTTATCAATGACGACTTAGATGAAGCTATTTTATTGCTTGGCAATGCAAAGGTGCGTAATAACAAATCACACATCAATTTGCATGTCGCACAAGGACTGAAAGCCCGCGTACTGTTAACACAAGGAAAATGGAGGGAAGCAGCCGAAGTAGCTAAAATGGTAGTCGACAAATCGGGAGCTAAATTGCAAGACGATACTTACACTACCACCACCGACCGTATGCTGGATGCCAAAAACACTGAGTTCTTATGGTGTAAAATGAGAAATGAAGAACAAGCAGGCTCGCTTACTACCTTTGAAGCTTTTATGACCAACCGAAACGCAAGTTACAACGGGAACACTCCACGTGCTATCTACAACAAGTTGTACGACCGCATCAGCGATACCGACATCCGTAAGAATCTCTGGTTTCCCAAAGCACAAGATCCCAAATCTCAACCTCGTCCGGTGTATTCGTCGGGCGGCGGAAAGCGTATGGTGAACTACATGGCTAATAAATTCTTAATGAGTGACCCTACCAAATTGTGTGCCGACGTTCCCTACATGCGTCTGCCCGAAATGATGCTTATCATGGCAGAAGGATATGCCCGTGCCGGAGATACGCAAAAAGCTGTTGATGCACTCTACCCACTTGCCAAACACCGCGACCCCAAATACACCAAGTCTACTAAAACCGGTAAGGATTTGATTGACGAAGTAATGTTCCAGCGCAGCATTGAGTTGTGGGGCGAAGGCTTCCGCTTCCTCGACCTGAAACGCCTCAACATGGATCTTGACCGCGGTAAGAAAGTGCGTACCGAACTGGGGTACAGCGATGCACCTTGGAAAGCTATTACTCCCAGCAGTACGAAGTCAACTATGCCAAAGAACTTCGACCCCGAAGCATCTAATTTTAATATGTACGACTCGGGTGCGGTAATCTACGAAGATGCGCGCTTCGTCCCGGCAGGCGACAAGCGTTGGCAGTTCCTCTTCCCCGACAATGAGACGGACTTGAATCCCGAGTTCGAACAAAACGAATTGTAACCCAAAATACGGAGAACGTCATCACAAATTAATCACTTTCTTTAGGTCCTACTCTCAAAGCCGGCGTTACTTCGTATAAGAAGCGCTCTATCCCTGTAACGGGAAAGAGCGCTTCGCTTTTTTATTCTTTCTTATTATCACAAAGTCGTCAAATATCCTGTTTGTGTGTCACAATGTCGTAATCTTGCGCTTTCTGCTAACTCGCACTTTGTGAAAAACGTGCCTTTAAACCGCACGCTGTGCATGATTTCCGGCAATTCAACGAATCAACTCGGCGGAAACAACGAATCATCCGCACGAAAACAACGAACTGTCGACGCGGAAACAACGAATTAACTGCCGGCTTAGCAAATTATCTCGGCAAGTTAAGCTGTATTTCCCGGCAGATTATTGTGTTATCTCGGCAAGTTAGCGCGATAACTTGCCGGGATAATTTCATAAAGTCCTTTTTGGGGGAGTTTTTTCGCGCTGAACACACTTTTTGTTTCTTGACATAATTTTCTTATATCTTTCTGTAAGTGTGTGTATTAAGGCACTATTTTTACATAGTTTAACGCGCTATACGGCAACAAAAGCCACGAAGCCGTACCTCAGCCCGAAATAAGCCCGTTTTTCGAGGGTTCGTTTGACGTTTTGACACTTTGTCAAACTTGCGCAAAGTCCACCAATATACGGAAGACTTTTTCCGGATTTGCCGCCCATTGCAGCATGGCATCTTTCGCTTTGTCGGGCGCCACAATGTTCGAAATCAGCTTGTCGAACGGGCACGTCCCTTGGTTCATATAGTGTATGACGGCTCTGAAATCTTCGGGTAAGGCGTTGCGCGAACCGTAAATGTTCAGTTCCTTTTGTACGAAATACTTCGTCTGAAAAGAGACCTCCTGTTTGGCGTAGCCGATGCAAACCACTCTGCCGGTAAATGCCACTTCGTCTACCGCCATGACGTAGGTAGCGGGACTGCCCACGGCTTCGATTACTACATCCGGTCCGTTGCCTTCGGTTATCTCGCGAATAGAGCGGTGGGCGTCTGTTGTTTTTGAATTGATAGAGAATGTGGCACCCAGACTTTTGGCAAGCGCCAGCTTCTCGTCGTCCAAATCTACGGCTATAACGGTTGCTCCACGCAAAGAAGCTCTTACAATGGCTCCGATACCAATCATGCCGCAGCCTATCACCATTACTACATCGTTGTCGGTTACTCCGCCTCGGGCAACGGCATGGAAGCCGACGCTCATAGGTTCAATCAATGCACAATGTTCGGTGCTCATGTTGGTAGCCGGAATTACTTTCTGCCACGGAACGGCAATGTATTCGCACATGGCGCCGTTGCGTTGTACGCCCATGGTTTCGTTGTGTTCGCAGGCATTAACCCGTCCGTTGCGGCACGAAGGACAATGACCGCAACTGGTATAAGGGTTGACCGTTACCGTCATGCCTGCTTTCAATGTATCGGGCACATCTGCTCCCGTCGTATCGATGGTGGCTCCTATTTCGTGTCCGGGAATAACGGGCAGCTTTACCATGGGGTTCTTTCCCGAAAATGTATTCAAGTCGGAACCGCAGAATCCCACATGATCTATTTTCAGTAGCACTTCGCCGGGGTTTGCTTTCGGTTTGGCTACTTCAACTACCTTCAGTTCGGAAGGCTCACAAATTTGAATGGCTTTCATTCGGACATATTTTTGATGTATGGTAAATCCGTTAGTTCTCCAAAACCGTAGAAGGCTTGTGCGTTGCGATGCATCAAGCACTCTTTCTCCGATAAGGTCAGACGGTTGGACTTCAAGATGAAGTCGTACGACATCCGATAGGTGATAGCTGTAATTGTGCGCGGATAGTCCGATCCCCACATCAGTTTGTCTGCTCCTACTCTGTCGATAGCCTGACAAATGGCTTCGATGGCACTTGGGAAAGGATAAAACTCATGATTGAATAGCCACGTTGTGCCGCCCAGTTCGATAAAGACATTGGGATGGTGTGCCAGTTCGATTTGGCTATCCCAATTCTTGCCTGTTACCATGCCGAAGTGTCCGACGGCAATTTTTAGTTTCGGATAAGTCCGGATGACCTCCTTTATTTCGGTAATCTGTTCTTCCTCTTCCGAAAGGCACAACGAGAGGATGGCTTCGTTTTTATCCATTATTCCGAACATCTCCATCATCTCTTTGCTGTTGAGGCGAACCGTCTGTTTCGAAGTCTTTAGTCGATGTCCGGGGACGGACATGCCTCGAAATCGATGCTCTTCAACCAGTACCCTTGCATGCTCGGCAAACCCCGGGCGAAAATAGTCGCTAAGTCCGAAGACACAGAAGCGTTCGGGATAGCGTTTCTGTACATCGGAAAGGTATTTGTTTTGGTTGCCGTCGATAAACTCTTGTGTTACCACCGCTGCCGACACTTGTGCATAATCCATGTTCGAAAGAAGAACCTCTGCCGTATTCTGTCCGTCAATCATAAACGGAGGCAGCATCTGGCGCTCCTCACCCATGAAGTGCGAACGGCCACTGTGTGTGGTGCGTACGGTCTTTCCGTCCACCACCGCATCTTGTCGCAGCCATAAGTGTGTATGTGCATCTATTATTTTCATACGTTTTGTTTTTAAGAATTAGCCCAACTCACCCGCATCTGCGAGCCGATGATCTCCCTGACTTTGTTCACCAGCTCCCGGTCTATGGGTTCGTCTACATATTTCACGTTTGTTACTACGTTTTGCGGATTTGCCGTACTGAACAGCGTGGTTGCAATGCGCGGATTGCTCACTGCATACTGTATGGCAAGTTTCTCAATCGGATAATCGGTCGCTTTGCAATATTCAGCCGCCTTCCGGCAAGCTTCGACCAATGCAGGTGGTGCAGGATGCCAGTCGGGCACACCACGTTGGGTAAGCAGTCCCATAGCCAACGGCGAAGCATTGATAACGCCTATGCCCTTTTGTTCGAAATAGTCGAGGAAGTCAACCAGCTTATCGTCATTCAGGCAGTAGTGGCAGAAGTTCAGCACACTCTCTACCGTACCTTCTTCGGCGCGGTCAATCACCCATTTCAGATTCTCCAACTGAAGGTCTGTAATGCCGATGTGTTTCACCACGCCTTTCTTGCGTAGCTCCACAAGCGCAGGCAGTGTCTCGTCGACGACCTGTTGCAAGTCGGCAAACTCAATATCGTGCACATTAATCAAATCAATGTAGTCGATGTGAAGCCGCTCCATGCTTTCGTAGACACTCTCGGTAGCCCGCTTTCCGGAGTAATCCCAACTATTTATGCCATTCTCGCCGTAACGCCCCACCTTTGTGGAGAGATAATAACGGTCGCGGGGAATCTCTTTCAGTGCTTTTCCGAGCACCGTTTCTGCTTTGTAATGTCCGTAGTAAGGCGAAACGTCGATAAAGTTTATCCCCTGCTCGATGGCGGTAAATACAGCTTGAATCCCTTCTGTCTCGCGGATGTCGCGAAAGACACTTCCAAGCGAAGAAGCGCCGAAACTGAGTTCGGACACCTTCATGCCGGTGTTCCCAATTTTATTGTATTTCATTCGTATGTTAATTAGTTGTTCATCATTGTGCAAATGTAAGTGAACTTTTATGAATCACAACAATAAAGTTGGAGTAATCTGGTGGAGATGTGCACTTTGTGCGGATAAAAAGGGGGCATCCCTAAACGCAAAAAAGCCCGTAGAACATCAGTTCTACAGGCTTTTCGGTTTTTGTTTTGCTGCTTATGCAGCTTACTGCGGAAAGCGAGGGATTCGAACCCCCGGTACAGTTACCCGTACACCGCATTTCGAGTGCGGCCCGATCGACCACTCCGGCAGCTTTCCTTAAAGAGGAGGTCTTGTTTTTGACGGTGCAAAAGTACACTTTTTTGTGAAATCATGCGCTATTTCCTCTTCTTTTTTTGTGCTGTCGGCGAAATCTTACTTCCGACGGGTGCTACATGGGCACTTCAATGAGCAGAATTTTGGTATCTTTTAGCATGTGGATGTCTATTGATGCGGTGTCGTACACACCCATGCCGTCGCGACGCGACAAAACAGTATTATCTATTTGCACTGCACCTTCGATAACGAAGATGTACACGCCTTGTTTGGGCTGGTGAAGCTTGTAGGTAATCTCTTTGTCCGCATCAAATTCGCCGAGAGAGAAGTAAGCCGTTTGTAACATCTTGGCAGGTGCGTCGCCGTCGGGCGAAACAATCAATGCCAGTTCGTTGCGGTGCAACAGCGGGCGTATGTCGTAATCATTGTAGGCGGGAGGGGTGTGAAGGTGTGCCGGTATCACCCATATTTGCAGAAACTCTACTGGTTCGGTATCGCTGCCGTTCATTTCGCTGTGATAGATTCCTGTACCGGCACTCATGGTTTGTATGATGCCCGGTGATATTTTGCGACTATTCTGCATGCTGTCGCCATGCTCCAATACTCCTTTTAAAGGTATGGAGATGATTTCCATGTTTTTGTGGGGATGTCTTCCGAATCCTTCGCCCGGTGCAACTTTATCGTCGTTTATTACACGCAAAGCACCAAATCCCATGCGTTGGGGATTGTAGTACTGATCGAAACTAAAGGTGTGATGGCTATCAAGCCAGTCGTACAGCGAGTGGCCGCGACTGTTAGCCTTGTCAATTACTTTTTTCATAAATGGGTTTATTAGTTGTAAATATACTTTCTAACAAACCCTTGTGGAAAAATGTTCATGAGAGGAGATTGCGTTCGGGTTAACTAAAAACAAAAAAAAGATAAGGCAGCAAAGGAATACTTGCTTCCTTTGTCACCTTATCCTATAGTCTCTTATCAATTAAGAAACCGTTTTGAATTTATTGAAATGATTTTTATTACTCATGCTCCCAAGCCTCTTTCCGGTCTTATCTTCCTCTTTTGCTTGTCAGATAGCTTACTATCCTTCTCCTAAAACAGAAAGATAATCCTCGAAAATAGCTCTCAAATCAAAGAGTACTAAATTCAAATCAGTTTCTAATTTTTTTATTTCAGTCGATACAGCAGCCAAGCTCCTTGAAAGTCTTTGCGGTTGCTGTATTTAGCTTTGAAAACATCGCGAGCTTCGGCGGCTGTTGCTCTGTCGGCATACGAAGCTACGATGACGCGATACATCGGTCCGTCGTGAGTTTCGGGAGCAAATGCTACTACGGCAGGATAGCCTTGTC
>JAISHU010000095.1 GCA_031262385.1 Mediterranea sp. (in: CFB group bacteria) | reverse complement strand
GCACAAAGTTAGTTGCACGATCTATCATGGTGTGATGTACTACAAACATTTCGGAGAAGTCATATTCACCTTTATTCATGCGCAGCAGTTCGCTTTCGAGGAAACCGATTCCCGAGAAGCTCCAGCATGTGCTCGAACGATTTTGATTTTTGACCGGAGTAATGGCGTTTTCTTTAACGGTGGTAAATACAAAGCCTTCGTTTTTTGGCTGTGTGTTTTGTGCTACCATGCTCATACTAAAGAGTCCGAGGGTAGCGGCAATAATGGAGTTTTTCATTTTTGTTGTAAATAAAAAAATTAATAATATTTTTTATGCCGACAAAGATATACAAATCTTTTTAATGCTTCATAGATTCTTTTAAATAGTTCATAGAACGGCTGATGTCGAAATAGACTTGGTGTGTTTCACCTTTTTTATTTTCGAACTCCATTAAGTCGCACTGTTTAGAGGTGAGGGTCTGTTTTTTAAGTTGTTTCATGTCGTAAAACAAGTTTAATATCACATACTCGTCAGTTATGTATATTACTTTGAGGGCGGTATCTTCAGTTTTACCGTCACCGCTACTTTTGATGGCCTGTACGAGTTGGAGAAATTGCCATGCATATCTTTTATCATAGGTGGGGTCGGTTTTTCCCATTACGCCATTGAGGTACATTAGGATATTCAATGAATAGGGAGCGTGTTTGAGCGCTGCTTCCAGTGATTTCCGGGCTTCTTCCAAATTGTTGTTACGGATGTGTCCTATGTATTCGTCTTGGTACGGGTCCCAACTTCCTTTATACAAAGGTGTAAAAGAGTATCCATAATAGAGGTTTATGGCATCTTGTGTAGTAAGCTCGTTGTCGCAAGCCTCAAATCGTTCGCGTAATCTTTGAAACTGCTCCGGTTGAGTGGTTACAAAGGTTTTTATGTCGTCGTAGTTCACCGGCGATTCTTGGGCGGTGAGGTGTGCCGATGAAAGCACGACGGTAAGGATGAATAGTAGTTTCTTCATTGGAATAGAGTTTTAGAGATTAATTGGGTGTTATTTCTTTGCAAAGTTATCAATAAGAATGAATAATAATAGGTGTGCTACACCTTATTTATCTTATTCAACAATTGCCGTGCCCAAGTTATCTCATTTTCGGTCCACTCGTGGTCGTTTTCGCTCTCTTGGTAGTGTATGTCCAGTAGCCGGAGGTAGTTGTGCAGCAGGTTGGCGGCGCGCATCTGCTTGTTCATGCGCAGTAAGAGCAGAATCTCCTGTTTATTCACATCGAGGTTGGTTACGCCTTTGCTCAATTGCTTGGCTTCTTGTAGCAGTTGCAGGCATTCGTTGTTTGCCTCTTCGGTGTTGTAGAGTGCCATTTTGGATTTTACCAGCACTACGTAGTCGTGGTCGGTGGCGAGTTTGTTGTTGATGTTTTTGCGTACCAGCTCTATGGCTTGCGGATATTGCTTCTCTTCCATGTATGCCAAAGCGCATACCGACACTGCGTCCGATGTGTTTTTGAGGTACGGGCGACTGTGTACCGGTGTTTCGAGTGGGGGAAGCTTGTCGAAACGGCGTGTGATGCGGGGAATGGAGGTGTAGCGGGGGATGTCGTCGCTCTGCCGGCGTTTGATGTAGTAATTGGCTATCTTCTTTAGCGCCGATGTCAGGGCTTCGGGGTGCATCTGCTTAAAAGAGAGCCATTCCAGTGTGATGCGGTCGGCGGTATAATCTTGTTTCTCTTGGTAGTTCAACCCAAGAAAGTTTACCGTTCCCGAGCTGAGCAGTGCGCCCAAACTTGCCGCACCTGCGACATGACCTATGGCAGCGGCGGTATCGTCGTTGTTGTTGCAGGCTACTTGCAGGGCTACGTCGGCAGTGAACCCCAAGACCACCGTCCAAAAGGCGGCACGATGGTTGCGTGCAATCTCGCGGCGGACGTTGTCTAAGGGGTGGTCTAATACGTGGTGAGTTATCTCGTTGACCATTAGGGCGGCAAGCTCTTCTTCCGAGTCCAGCAGGGTCAGCATGCCTGTGCTTATAATCATGTTGCCGTTTGCCAGCATATAGGCATCGGGTTCGGGGGAGTTTATCACGCTGACGTTCAGTGCTTCGTCGCGTCCGGGGTCGGAAGGAGTATTGATGCTTGCAAAGATGCCTTGTACATACGAGGTGAGGTAGTCGTCGGGGTAAAGGTATTGGCTTAGTTGCGTTGTGTAGTCGGTGCAATTGTCGTTCACCTCCCGACGCAATATTTTGCGATAGCCGTGCTTGTTGATGTGCTCGTAGTAGCGTTCGCGGATGCACACTTGTTGCCAAAACTCTTCGTCGGTGGTGGGTGGCTGCAAGGCTACGAATCGGTTGAAGTCGGCACGGTCTATGGCATACTGGGTTCGGTTGATGTTTATCACATAGCGTACTTCGCCGTGCGAAGCGTTGTCTTGTACTTCTATCACTTGGGATAATAGCAGGGGAGTACCTGCGGAATAGCCCGAATAGGCTTTCTTGAGCTGACCTTGCAGGGAAAGCATGCTGATGTTTCGGGGCATTGCTGCAAAAGTTGCTATCGCAACGAGCAGCAGGGGTACTAAAGTGGCGAATCTTTTCATGGGGTGATGAATTTGACTTTATAATACAACAAAGGTAGGAAGGTTTTTACTCCTTCCTACCTTTAAATTCCTAAAAAGCGATAGGGATTTCCCTAAAATAGTTGCTTTTTACTTTTTCTTGCGGTCACCGTAGCGGCTCATGAACTTGTCTACGCGACCAGCGGTATCTACCAACTTCGACTTACCGGTGTAGAACGGGTGCGAAGTGTTAGAGATTTCGAGTTTCACCAACGGGTATGTTTCGCCTTCGAATTCAACGGTTTCACGGGTGTTTACCGTCGAACGAGACAGAAACATGTCGCCGTTAGACATATCTTTGAATACTACCGGGCGATAATTTTCGGGATGAATACCTGCTTTCATTGTGATATTTGCTTTTAATTATTTATTCTGTTACTATTTTGGTAAGAAATAGTGTAATGGTCTTATTTTTCAGGCGGCAA
>JAISHU010000123.1 GCA_031262385.1 Mediterranea sp. (in: CFB group bacteria) | reverse complement strand
CAGCCGGATTGCCGGCGTGTTATCGGATAGCGAGTTCGACTGAAAGATATACCCTGAAAGTAAAAAATCCGCTTTCAGCCACATTTTTGAATTGGTAAGCGACTCCGCAGAGACGTATGGTGGTGCGATAAATTAGAGTTTAACGGGTAACATCTACACAAAAAGTTTGGTTTGGGATGACCACGAGATACGAACAAGTTTAGAAAACTCAGTGATTGAACATCCTCATTCACGTGATTGAGTTTTGTAACTCAGTGATTGAGTTTTGTGAATCACGTGATTGGGAATCGTGAATCACGTGATTGAGCATCGTAATCCACGTGATTGAGCACCGTGAATCACGTGATTAGGCTTTGTAACTCAGTGATTGAATCTTTGAAATAGAATAGGTTGCTCATTTATGATACAATATCAAACACTGGTTTTCACTGGTGCGCCGCACACAGAAAGCGGGGAAAGAAAGTTTCCCTTCTTTCCCCGCCATCATATTTAAAAGCTATTTTGAATTTAGAAGCTGTTTGAATTTATTAAAACAGTTTCTTATGCTTAGTCTATTTCTTGGTGCCGTAGAACTCCAGTTCCGAGCAACTGGCATGTCCGCCTGTGCCGGTGTTGACCACCACCTTTACTTGCTCTACGTTGGTGTACGATTTGGGCAATACAATCTCGGACATGGTAGTTTTCATGCCGCAGTTGTAGTCCATTGCTTTTACCAAGTCGGCATCGGCAGAAGTCTTAATCCAAACTTCAATTTCGCCGAAGTTACCGTTTCCACCGTTCGGTTGACGCGGGTAGTAGCGCATGAAATCGAGTGATGCCGCATTGTCGAGGACAAAGTTAGCCCAGTGAGGTTTCGGTGCGGGACTTGCCCATGCAGAGTGCCAATAGGTATCGGGGTTGTTGTCGATCGTAAAAGATACGGGACCACCTTTACCTCCTTCGTTAGAGGCTGCCTCTTCGGAAGAAGCAGTGACGCTGCCTGCCGTCAGTTTTTGGTCGGCACTACCGAACTGTGCCACGCTTAGGGTAGCTGTTCCGCCGTCGCTGCCGGTAATGGTTACGTTGGTACGGCGCATGTGTCCGGCATTGGCTCCGGCAGACAGTTTCACGAAGCTACCGTCTATTACCACCGAGCACCAGTCGTCGGTAGCCTGTGCGGTGATAGAGGCGGAGTTGGTAACTACGCCGACTTCGGTAGAGCTGCCGTCTTGTGTAAAGGTAGCCGAGGAGCTAAGTACAATAAAGAACTTTTCGGTCGATTCGATAGAGGCAATCCCTTTGAACTCTATCTCCGCCAGACGAAAGTTGTTGCCTCCCTTGGTGCTGCTTGCAGGTACGGATATGCGTACGGAGTGTGCATTGGCGATGCTCTCCTCAAAGGGAATAAACGTAGGTGTGCCCACCTGCTTGCAGTCGTAATCGGTAACCAGCGTGCGGAAGTTGGTAGGGTTGTCGGCAGTAGAGACGGCAATGCTTACCAATCCGAACGTTCCCGAACCTGCCGATGCTTGCGGCACGAGGTTGACGCCGGCAAGCTGTACGCGTTCGTCTTTTTTCAGTTCGTAAGTAAGTTCGTAGATGCCACTCGCAGGCTTGGTAGCAGTAAAGGTGTACGTTGAAGCGCTGCCGTCGTACGACTTGGTTTCATTGTAACCGGCTCCGCTCGACCATTCCATATTGGTGGTGCATCCTACCACTTGCATGTTGAGTGCAGGTTGTCCGCTTTGTGCAATGGTGAGGGTAAGCGCGCGGTCGGGAGCTGCCAGCGTAACCATGGTGGCACGTTCGGAGGGCGAGTTGTTGCGTTCGGCTTTGACGGTAAGAAGATGCGTGGCATCGTCGTAGCTTATGGCTGCCCATGCAGCTTCATCGGCAGTGAGGATGAGGTTAGCCGTAGTCTTTACCTCAATCTCGCGGGTCTCTCCGTTGGCAGAGACATTGAACGTGGTGTTATCGCCCACATAGAGGGCGGTAGGCACCGGAAAATCGGTCTCCTTACAGCCCGAAAGCATCAGGAGCGCCATACATATATAAAGTACTTTTTTCATTCTCTATTTCATTAAGGATGTTGATTACTGATTTTGGGTGAGTTCGCCCGGATAAGCATCGAGTTCGGCTTGCGGAATCAGTTCCACAATCAGAGGCGAGCTTAGCGTGAGTCCGTCTTCCACAGGTGTGCTGTCGCGGTGTGAACCGGGATAGAAACGGTCGAGGGTAAGGTTGTTGCGGTAGATGTCGTACTTGCGTTGTCCTTCCCATGCCAATTCGAGGCGACGTTCGTTCATAATCCATGTAAACACGGTGCTGTCGTCGGCTCCGTCTGCCACGCGTTTGGGTATTTCGGTACGTGTGCGCAACACGTTGATATCGTCTACGGCAGAGGCATATTGTCCCAAGTGCCATTTGGCTTCGGCACGGTTGAGGTACATCTCGGCAAAGCGCATCATCACGGGCGAATAGAGTTGTGCCTGCTCTTCTTGGAACGAGCATTTGTAGATGAAGCGTTTGGGGTAGCCGTTGCGTGTTTTGGCTGCTGCCTCAATCTTCACCTCGTAGCGCTTATTGGTCGCGGCTTCGGTAACATAATATTTACCACCCGACTGTTCTACCACATTGGAGGTGAAGTAGCTGTCGTTCTTCGACACCACTTTGGCATCTTCGTTGGCTTCTACCGTAGCTTCGTCGGCTATCTTGTACGAGCCGTCTGCCTGACGAGTTACCATGGCTACCACATACATGGGTACTTCGTTGGTGTACACCAGCCATGTGTAGGGCACATCGGGTGTTTCGGGCACAATGAAGCCGTGGCGCAGGTCGCCCGGATTTTCGTCAATCAGCTTCATATAGGTTTCCGACGGATACATTTCGCCCCAGCCTACGTTGTTGATTTTGCTGTAAAGCGCACCTACGGAGTAGTAATTCATGTGATACTTCTCGTAGTCGGTGTCTTTCACCATGCGGATAGCAAAAATGGTTTCGGTGTTCTCTTCGGGAACGCTGCGCGGGTAGTTCTTGTACGAAGTGCCGGTGAGCAGCGTGTAGCGTCCCGAGTTGATAACGGCATCCGCCATCTCTTTTGCCTTTTCCCATTCGCCCATATAGAGATAAACGCGCGAAAGGAATGCCTGTGCCGTCTCTTTGGAGGCATAGATATTCTGCTTCTTCTCGGTCATCAACCCGGCGGCTTTGGTAAGGTCTTTAACGATTTGGTCGTACACCTCTTTTACCGAAGCACGTGGCGGAAAGTCGGCGATGTCGCTGGTAAGCTTCAACGGTACACCCGGTGTGTTGCCATTGCCGTCGGCATAGGGACGTGCATAGACGTTGCACAGTTGGAAGTAGTTGTAGCCGCGCAAGAAGTAGTTTTCGCCCAGCAACTGGTCTTTGGCTGCCGACTCGCCTTCGGGTATCAACTCAATCATGGAGTTGATGTTAGCCATCATCGTATAAGAGTATTGCCAGAACTGTGCGGAGTAGCTGTTGGTAGCCGAGCGGTGGTAGGTGTAGATATTAAACAACTGGTCGCTGGTGGTACCGCTCAGCGAGATATTGTCGCCGCCGTATTCGCCCACTTGGTGAATGATTTTGTAGAAGGCTTCTTCTTTGAGTTTGCCGTACGAGCCGCGCGTCACCGTTTCGATATTGCCTGCATCGAGGGCATCGGCGGGAATCTCATTATAGGGCAGACGTTCTACGTCGCAACCTGCCGCCAGCAGCATGGCTCCACCCATGATCAGGGTAGCTGCCGACTGATATATAACTTTTATCTTTTTCATTAGGATTTCGGTTTGATAATTAGAATTTGATGTTCACGCCCATAGAGAAACGGCGGGGAGGAGCGTAAGCCTGACCGGTATCTGCCGTTCCGCCATTGTCACCGGTACTTACTTCGGGGTCAGAGCAAGAGAACTTGGTAAAGGTGGCAATGTTCTCTGCCGAAAGGTTCACCGAAAGTGCTTTCACCGACAAAGGTTTCAGCCAGTTGGAGGGAAGGTCGTACGACAAAGTGATGTTGTTTATCTTCAAGAAGCTTCCGTCTTCGAGGTAGCGCGACGAAGCAAGATTCGACGAGCGGTTACCGTTGACTACGGCACGAGGGTGTGTGGCAATGTCGCCCGGCTTTTCCCAACGGCTCCATCCGTCGGCAAGCACCATGGAGTTGTAGGTGGGATAAGCGCCGTCGTTATCGTAGAACTGACGGGCGTAGTTGTACACCTTGTTGCCCGACACAAAGCTCAGTCCGGCTTGGAGCGACAAACCTTTCCAACTGAAAGCAGTTACCAAACCGCCCGAGAACTTGGGATTGGCTGTACCCATGTAGGTACGGTTGGCTTTGCTGATGTCGTTGGTAAGTGTACGACTGCCGTCTTCGTTGTGGATATACCACATAGGCTCGCCGGTGTAGATGTCCACACCTGCCCACTCTTTGAGATACCACGTATCGAGTTCGCGACCCTCTTCGCGTATTTTTTGTCCGCCCATGTCGCTACCGATGATTTGAGGTGCTCCCTGATAGAGTTCTTCAACCATTGCTTTGTTGAAACCGATGTTAAAGTCGGCTGTCCAAAGGAAGTCGCGAGTCTTGATAAGGTCGGGGCTGAGAGTGAACTCCATACCACGGTTGCGGATAGCTCCGATGTTTTGCCATTGGTTGGGGTATCCGGTAATGGCACTCAACGCAACATTGTAGAGCAGTCCGGAAGTATTCTTGTCGTACCATTCGGCAGAAAAGTTTATGCGATCGAACAGACGGAGGTCGAGTGCGATGTTGGTTTCATAGCATTTCTCCCACGTCAGGTCGGGGTTACCCAAGCGGTTGGGGAACGCTGCCGGTATTCCTTTGTAGTTGATGCTGAGCGAATAGGTAGAGAGGTAGCCGTAGTTGGAATTGGGCATGTTACCGATAGAACCCCAGCTTCCGCGCAGTTTCAGCAGGTTGAGCCATCCGGCGGTCGATTCCATGAAAGCTTCTTTGCTGATAGTCCATCCTGCACCCACGGTGAAGAAGTTACCCGTACGGTTGTTGGCACCAAAGCGCGACGACTGGTCCATACGATAAGAGAATTGCGCCATGTAGCGGTCGTCGTAGGTATAATTGGTGTTGAAGAACAAACTTTGTACAGCCCATTCGTTGATAGTACCTTTAACCGAATAGGGTTTAGATGTCACATCAAACACCTCACCTCCTTGTGGAATGCCTCGTCCGCTGGCTTCGCTATTTTGACTTCTTGAGTCGCTGAATTCATAGCCAAGGAACGCACTGACGTCGTGCTTTTGAGCAAACGTATGATTGAAGCGCAACAACTGGTTGGTGTAACGGGTAGCATAGAGGTTGTGAGTATTGGAGATAGAACCGCTATACTCTTCCGCACCGATAGAGGTCGGGTCGGTATAACTCTCGTCGAGTGTGTAACGGAAGCTGAGGTTGTTGTTCGACTCGAACACCAGCCAGTCGGTAATGCGATAGTCGAAACCCAAGCTGGCGGTTACGCCGTAAGCTTTGCCGCGCGACCAGTTTTTAGGTCGGTTGTACAAATAGTTGCTGGCATCGCGACCGTGCCACGTGCTCTCCTTACCGGTGCGTACCGAGCCGTCTTCGTTATAAGGATAGTCCCACGGCAGGTAGGTGAACGAAGAATACAAATCGTACTGTTGGTCGGACTTGTTGAGGTACGAACCCGACAGTTTGGTTTTGATAGTAAGACGGTCGTTCACATAGTAATCTACATTGGAACGCACGTTGTAGCGGGTATAATCGTATCCTTTTACGGTACCGTCTTCGTTGTAGTAGTCCGCCATGAGGTACGAACGGAATTTGCCGTTGGCACCCGACGTATAAGAGATGTTGTAGTTTTGCGACAAAGCCGTCTGTGTGGCGATGTCCGCCCAATCGGTGTCGTGCTTGAGCAAGTCTTCGCTAAACCAAGTACCTACGCCCGAAGTGGAAAGTCCCGCCATAGAAGCGGTGTAGTCGTAGAGTTGCTGCGAGTTCATCATTTTGAGCTTACCGAAGTTGGGCGTAGCAAAGCCCACTTTGGCAGATACGTCCAAGCTGCTTTCGGCGGTATTGCCGCTCTTGGTGGTGACAATGATGACACCGTTGGAAGCACGCGAACCGTAGAGAGCCGTTGCAGCAGCATCTTTCAGCACGCTGACACTGGCGATTTCGTTGGGATTGAGTTGTGCTCCCGTAGCCGAGATAACGCCGTCGACTACCCACAGCGGGTCGAGCGAAGAACCGATAGAGCCTTTACCGCGAATGCGAATTTCCGCCGCTTCACCGGGCTTTCCGGTCTTGCTAAGCACCTGTACACCGGCGACTTTGCCTTGCAGCATGTTGTTGATGTTGGGCGAAGTAACGGTTTTGAGCTGCGAATCTTTCACCACAGCCATAGAGCCGGTAACCGAACTCTTCTTCTGTGTGCCGTAAGCCACTACTATCACTTCGTTCAGAATTTCGGCATCGCCTTTCAAAACGATTTTCATCAGCCCCGATGTAATAGGGATTTCTTGGGATTGCATACCCACATACGATACCACAAGTGTACGTGCAGTCGCCGAAACATTGGCAATACTGAACTGACCGTCTACATTCGTCACTGTACCTTGGGAGGTCTCTTTGATAAGTACGGAAGCTCCAATGATAGGTTCACCGTCTTCCGCGGAAGTTACCACACCCTCGATGGTGCGGTTTTGTGCAATTGCTGTGCTTACTGTGGTTAGCATGATAGCACATAGTACCAGAAACTTGTGTTTCATTACAATACATGGTTGGTTAGAAAAAATATATAGTTTAATCTCTCTTGCAAATGGTAGCCATTTACATTGGCGGCAAAAGTAGGTCTATTTTGATATATTATCCAAATAAAATCTAAAAATAATAAAGTTATCTTTCGTGTATCGCCGTACTGAAAACAAAAATAGCGTGAGGAAAAGTTATCTGTGTGGAGCGTTTTGTGTATGTAAGAAGACAAACCTAAGAACCAAATCGGGAGGGGAACAGGTAGATTACGCCTTGTTTTACAAAAAAGATTTTAAATGCACTATATGTGACTAAGAAGATTTAATTACTTTTGTAGTCAGAACTCGGTTGAGTAACCCTTTCTGAAATATAATCTTTGACAGACATGAATTTTGAAACATTAAGTTTTACGATCTTCTGCGTAGGTAACCTTGCAGACGCATTAAAAATGAGTGCAGGGAAGGTGTACGAATTACTGCGTAGCTCCGGTATTTTGACGGATTATATCATCCCCGGCTATGATGTAATCCATACTTTTAGCAAAGAGTATATTGTAGAAGACCTGATTCAATACATGAGGGAGAAAGGAGTCATACAATGAAACTGTATCATGCTTCTCCGCTCATTATTACGCAACCTGATATTTATCACTCTCGCGAGCATTTGGATTTCGGGAAAGGATTCTATTTAACATCTATATATGAGCAAGCCCGGAAATATGCGATGCGTTTTTTGCTTAGGCAGCAAGAAGCTTACGTTAACGAATATTTGTTAGATGATAATTTGACAAGCTTTAACGTAAAAGTGTATGATAACTATAACGGAGAGTGGTTGGAATATGTAGGCAAATGTCGTAAAGGCATGCCAGATGAAGGGTTTGATGTGGTGGAAGGAGGCATTGCCAACGATAGAGTGTTTAATACCATAGATCTTTATTTTGCCGGAACAATGAGTAAGGATGATGCATTGGGTAGATTGGCTTTCGAACGCCCCAACCATCAGTTGTGTATTTTAAATCAAGATGTTATAACTAAGCATCTGCACTTTATCCGTGCAGAAAAAATAGAGAAAGGGGATATTTAACCATGCAAGCCGATAAGACTATCCTCCAAATGAAATATGCTCGCATAGTAAAGCTCTTTGCCGACCGTCTTCTTCTGCCTTATGAAGATGCGCTCGGCTTTTTCTATTCTTCGTCCACCTACAAATTAATAAGCGAAGGAGTAGCCGACATGCACTGTCTCAGCGATGAATATCTTGCCGATGAATTGCTGTTAGAGTGGCAAAAGAAGCCGTAAGATAGACGAGTTTACGGCTAAACGCTTATATTTGCACGGTTATATTAATATTTCTCATAAAAGAACAACCATGGATAGACGAAATTTCTTACGAACAGGCAGCCTGGCAGTGTTAGGCTCACTGGCTGTTCCGTCGATTGCCGTACCGGGACAGGTGCGGCAGGCATTGGGTGGTGGAGCGACAGGCGCAGCCGAAGCATCGGGCGTAGCAGCTGCCATGAACCACTTTGGTGTGAACGAAGCCGACTTGAAAAAAGTGCTTACGACCGCACTCGAAAAAGGAGGCGACTATGCCGACCTCTATTTTGAACATACTTTCAATAACAGTGTCCGACTAATGGATGGCAAAGTGAACTCGTGCAGCTCGAATATCGACTTCGGTATGGGCGTGCGCGTACTTGCCGGCGACCAAACCGGATATGCCTACGTAGAGGGCGTAGCACTCGAAGAGATGCTCCGCGCCGCACGCACGGCGGCACGCATTGCCTCGTCGGGCAAATCAAGCAAACCGGCTACCTTTAAGGAAAAAACCATTAAGAAAGACCGCTACTCCGTAATGACGCCGTGGGACGAAGTGAACTTGCAAGCCAAGATGCCCTATCTGCAAAAACTCAACGACAAAATGTTTGCACTCGATAACCGGGTGCGCAAAGTGCAAGCCAGCTTGGGCGACTCTACGTCGCACGTGTTGTTCTGCAACAGCGAAGGAGTGACTTACTACGACTATCGCCCCATGGTAACCTTCGGCGCGGTGTGCATCATGGAAGAGAACGGCAAAATGGAGAATGCTTATGCCGCACGCGCTTACCGCAAAGGCTTTGAATTCTTGACGGACGACCTCATCAACACACTCGCACGCGAAGCGGTAGACAACACCGCTATCTTGTTTAAAGCCGTAAAACCTAAAGGCGGCGAAATGCCGGTGGTTATGGGTGCCGGAGGCTCGGGCATCTTGCTGCACGAAGCTATCGGACATGCTTTCGAAGCAGATTTCAACCGCAAAAACATCTCTATCTTCTCCGACCAACTGAACAAGAAGATTTGCAACGAACATATTAATGTGGTGGACGACGGTACCATTCCCTTCAACCGCGGCTCGGTGAACTTCGACGACGAAGGTGCCGAAGGACAAAAGACCTACATCGTACGCCAAGGTGTGCTCACCAGCTATCTGCACGACCGCATCAGTGCCCGCCACTACGGAGTGACTCCTACGGGCAACGGCAGACGCGATACCTTTCGCAATGCACCCATCCCACGTATGCGCGCTACTTATATGGAGGCGGGAAACATGAAAGAAGAAGATATCATCAGCACCGTGAAACAAGGTATCTATGTGGATAACTTCACTAACGGACAGGTGCAGATAGGCGCAGGCGACTTTACCTTCTTCGTGAAGTCGGGCTATCTCATTGAAGACGGCAAACTGACGCAGCCTATCAAAGATATCAACATCATCGGTAACGGTCCTAAAGCATTGGCGGACATCACCATGGTGGCGGACAACGATAAGATAGACAACGGCACGTGGACGTGTGGCAAAGACGGACAATCGTGTCCCGTAACCTGCGGCATGCCCTCGGCATTAGTAAGCAAACTAACGGTAGGAGGAGAAAACTGATGATAACAAACGATAACAAACTCATGGCACAATGGGCGATGGACTACGCCCTGAAAAACGGTTGCCAAGCAGCCAAGGTGACACTGTACGCCAATTCCAACACCTCGTTCGAACTGCGCGACGCCAAGATTGACCGTCTGCAACAAGCTTCGGAAAACGGTATGGGCATCGCCCTCTATGTGGACGGACGATACGGTAGCTTCTCTACCAACCGCCTCAACAAAACCGAGTTGGAAACTTTCATCAAAAACGGCATCGACTCCATTCGTTATCTGGCACCCGACGAATACCGCGTGCCTGCCGACCCCGAACGCTATTTCAAAGGCGGCATGCCCGACTTGAAGCTGTTCGACCCGCAAGTGTTTTCGCTCAACCCCGACACCAAAGTAGAATTGGCGCGCGCCGTTGCCGAGGAAATCTTGGGTAAAGACGACCGCATCATCTCCGTAGAAAGCTCTTATTCGGACGGCGAAGATGCTTCGTATCTCTTGATAAGCAACGGTTTCGAGGGCGAAGCTAAGTCTACGTGGTTTTCGCTGAGTTCGGGCGTTTCTATCCGCGGCGAAGGCGAAGCCCGCCCCAGCGACGGGTGGTACGAAAGCCGTCTGTTCTACAACGACCTGCCTAAAACCGACTTGGGCAAGAAGGCTTTGGAGCGTGTGCTCCGCAAGTTGGGACAAGAAAAGGTGAAATCGGGCAAATATACCATGGTAATGGACAACCGCTCGTCGAGCCGTATGTTGTCGCCCGTCATCAGCGCGCTGTATGGTTCGGCTTTGCAACAAAAGAACTCCTTCCTGCTGGACAAAGTAGGAGAGCAAATTGCACATAGCAAATTGGTGGTGACCGATATTCCGCATCTCATCGGCGCCAACGGTTCCCGCTATTTCGATAACGAAGGCGTGGCTACCCTTCGTCGTCCCATTATAGAAAACGGTGTACTGAAAACCTACTTCATCGATACCTACAACGGCAAGAAGATGAACGTGGCTCCCACTATCAGCTCGCCGTCGCGCGTGGTAATGGAGTTGGGCACCAAAGATGTACAAGGATTGATCGCCGATGTGTCGAAAGGTATCTTCGTCACCGGCTTCAACGGCGGTAACAACAACAGCAGCACCGGCGACTTCTCCTACGGCATCGAAGGTTTCCTGATAGAGAACGGGCAACTGACGCAACCCGTCAACGAAATGAATGTCACCGGAAACTTCCTCACGCTGTGGAACTCACTGGCGGGCATCGGCAACGACCCGCGTCCGGACAGCAGTTGGCAGATTCCCTCGCTGGCTTTCGACGGGGTGGATTTTAGCGGGCTGTAAAAGACACTAAAATCAAAACAGCTTCTAAAGCCGGACTTACGGAAGTGATGAAGAGATTACAAATCCTTTATCGCTTCCGTAAGTCCGGCTTTTACTCTGATAAATTAGAGAAGTCAATTCTCTTTGTTTCCATGGAATATCTGCGAAAATTATCGAATTAAGGAAAAAGCTTATTACCTTTGTCATAAAATAACAACTTAATGTTATGAGTAAGTACCTTTCTAATTCCTTGTCAAATGTCAACTGACAATAAATACATGTTTCGGTTTAGTGAATTTTTCCAAGAAAACAGAGAGAAATTCTTGGCTTTTGCTTATTCGTACACACGCAATCGGGCAGAAGCCGAAGATATTCTTATGGAATCTGTCATCGCCTTGTGGGAAAGCCGCGACCGTTGGGAAGAAGGCAAAAGCTTGCACGCCCTACTACTCACCGTTATTAAAAACAAAGCCCTGAATTTGCTGGAAAAAGAACAGACACACCTGCGCATAGAAGAAGAGATTCATACGCACCGCCGCCGCGAACTGGACTTGCGCATTGCCACTCTGAAAGAGTGCGAACCCGATGCACTGTTCAGCGCCGACATCCAGCGCATCGTAACAGAAGCATTGAGCAAGATGTCTCCGCAGAGTCGCAAAATATTTACCTTAAGTCGCATTGACAACCTTTCCAATCAGCACATCGCCACACAAATGAATGTGTCGGTCAAAACGGTGGAATATCACATCACCAAAACATTACAGACACTACGTACCGCACTGAAAGACTATTTGCATCTGTTTTTACTGTGAAAGTTTCAAATAATAAATGCCTTTGCTGTGAGTTCTACGACGATAAGATTGTGATAGAGGAATACGGCAGGGTGCCCTCCCATACAATTGAGGTAGCGAATTAATGCGGGGAGATAGAAAGAAAATTAGCGGATTTCCACTCTTTTTGAGCGAAATAACAATAAAAGCACTACCTTTGCGCCCGAAAATCAAAGAGATACAAATTTATTTAATGAGAACATTTGAAGAGCTGGGGGTGTCGCCGGAGATACGTCGAGCTATTGAAGAGATGGGATATGCGTGTCCCATGCCGGTACAAGAAGAAGTAATCCCTTACCTTTTAGGCGAAAACAATGACGTGGTGGCGCTTGCACAAACAGGCACCGGAAAAACAGCCGCATTCGGCTTGCCACTGATACAGAAAATTGATGTAACAAACAGAGTTCCCCAATCGCTCATACTTTGTCCTACCCGTGAGTTGTGCCTGCAAATTGCCGGCGACCTCAACGACTATTCCAAATACATTGACGGCCTGCGGGTGCTGCCCGTGTACGGCGGTTCAAGCATAGAAAGCCAGATTCGCGCCTTGAAACAAGGCGTCCACATCATTGTGGCTACACCCGGACGGTTGCTCGACCTGATGGAACGCAAAACCGTATCGCTTACCACCGTAAAGAATGTGGTAATGGACGAAGCCGACGAAATGCTCAACATGGGCTTCTCGGACAGCATTAACGCCATTCTTGCCGATGTGCCGCAAGAGCGCAACACGCTGCTCTTCTCGGCTACCATGAGTGCCGAAATTGCACGCATCTCCAAGAAATACCTGCGCAATGCCAAAGAGATTACTATCGGCCGCAAAAACGAAGGTACCAACAACGTAAAGCATGTGGTTTACACCGTGCATGCCAAAGATAAATATGCCGCCCTGAAACGCATCGTGGACTTCTATCCGCAGATTTACGGCATCATCTTTTGCCGCACTCGCAAGGAGACGCAAGAGATTGCCGACAAACTGATGCAAGAGGGCTACAATGCCGACTCGCTACACGGCGAACTGAGTCAGGCTCAACGCGATGCCGTGATGCAGAAGTTCCGCATCCGTAACCTTCAGATTTTGGTGGCTACCGACGTGGCGGCACGCGGACTGGATGTGGACGACCTGACGCACGTTATCAACTACGGACTGCCCGACGATACCGAAAGCTATACACACCGTAGCGGACGTACGGGACGTGCCGGCAAAACTGGTACCAGCATCGCCATTATCAACTTGCGCGAGAAAGGTAAACTGCGCGAGATAGAACGTATCATCAGCAAACAGTTCGAAGCGGGCGTGATGCCCACCGGCGCGCAAATCTGCGAAAAACAACTGCTGAAGGTGATCGACGACCTCGAAAAGGTGAAGGTCAACGAAGAAGAAATCGCCGACTTTATGCCCGACATCTATCGCAAACTGGACTGGCTGAGCAAGGAAGACCTCATCAAACGTATGGTATCGCACGAGTTTAACCGCTTTGCAGAATATTATCGCGACCGCGAAGAGATAGAAATCGCTACCGACAGCCGACGCGAACGAAGTTCCAAAACGGGCGAACGTACCGGTGCTTACGGAAAAGAACGTAGCGGCGGTGCACGCAAAGCCGAGCCGGGCTACGTACGCCTCTTCATCAACTTGGGCAAAGAAGACAAATTCTACCCGCGCGAACTGATGGAACTGCTCAACAAGAATACTTCGCGCCGTGTCAACTTGGGACGCATCGACCTGATGAAGAGCTTCTCGTTCTTCGAAGTGGAAGAGCGCGATGCCAAGAATGTGGTGAAAGCACTCAACAACACCCGCTTCAACGGCCGGAAAATAGCAGTGGAGCCTGCCGATAAAGAGAACGGCGGCGAACATAAGTCCGAGCGCAAAGCCGACTACAAGTCCGAACGCAAAGCCGAACATCGCAGCAAGCCTGCTTCGGATAAGAAGTACGACCGTTCCGTAGAGAAAAGTCAAGACAAGTATGCAGAAAAGCCTGCCGACAAAAAGAGCAAACCCAGTCGCGAAGAACGAGGTTATACACAAGCTCGCGGAAAGAAAGACGATTGGAAACAATTTTTCCAAGGTAACGGCGAGCTGCGCGGTACAGAGCCTGATTTCAATGAAGAAGGCTGGGCACGAAGAAAGAAAAAAAAGTAAATTATCTAAACCAAGTGACATAATACACACACTTTATATTATCTTTGCACCTACTTTCGAGGGCATGTCATACGCTATGATATGCCCTCGCTCTGTTTATGACCTCTATTTAAACAACGTGTATATGAAGTCTATTCTATTTATCTCTGTTTTGGCAGTCACAATGATGTACGGTTGTAACCGCATACCCAACCGTCCGATTGACGAAGCATTAACAGCCAAGCAACTGTCGGAAGTCGTTGCACACGATACCGCATTTGCTTCCTTTTACGAATTTATCCGTGCCAACTTCGACAGCATGCCGCCCGCGGAACGCGAGAAATTTCGCGCCGTTACCTATCACCGCATGTACGACTTCCGGAAGTTTTCCGAAGACTCGCTTTACTGGCGTCCTCTCACCGAACAGTGGCAGGCGGCATGGAACCGTCTGTACGGTACCTATACGCAGCAAGCCGACTCCATTATCCGTTACTGGAAAGAGTACCGCCTGCAACATTCGCTGAGTAACTACGTGCACATTGCACTCACCGCCCTTACACGCGACGGCGACTGGACGTTCGAACTGACTCCGCTGAAAGGCAGCGTGCAACAACTTCACTTCAAATATAAATATGTGGCTAAAAGCGACGACAAAGACGGCGTACCGTCGGGTTTCTACGGTTGGGAGCAGGGCACGGTAGCCAAACCCTTTGCAAGACCCGTTCATTACTCGCTTGCCGGAAGCGAACACGACAAAGCCCTCTTGATGCAATACACCGATGCCGATGCTTTTCTAAAAGAGTACAACCTCTACACCATCGTCACCGCACTCACGGTACACGGCAAGGAGTTGAGTATCGATGACTTCAGTCTGCCGGTAGGCGTAGAGATGTGTCTGGACTACGGCATCAAGCAAGATTCGTTGTTGTGGGATTACTATCGGTCGGAAGTGATTACCGACCTGCTGTACGACAAGTATGTATCCGAGACCGCCTATACCCAACAAAAAACCGACAGCATCCGGCGGCAGAAAGACCCGCTATGCTATCGGTTTTATCAGTTTGGCAGTCGCCCTGCCTATTTATACTCTTCAACCATCAGTTCGTCGCGATAAACGCCCAACACATTCAAAGCAAGCGCTTCGAGTTCGTCTTCACCGGGATAGACATATACCGGAGCAATAAAGGCGACGCGCTCTTTGAGGAGTGTAGTTACATACTCCGAGTGGGCAATGCCGCCCGTTACCAAAATGGCATCGACCTTACCTTGCAGCACCGTGGCTTGGGCACCGATGCTTTTGGCTACCTGATAGGTCATGGCATCCACTATCAACTTGGCATGTGTGTCGCCCTTTTCGATAGCGGCAACAATAGCCTGCATGTCGGTAGTGCCCAAGTGCGCCAGCAATCCGCCGCGACCGTAAATCATATTTTTCACCTCTTTGGCGGTGTATTTGCCCGAAAAGCAGACATCCACCAAATCGCCCATAGGCAGCGAACCGCTCCGTTCGGGCGAGAAAGGACCTTCGCCGTCCAGTGCGTTATTCACATCGATAGCTTTCCCTTTGCAGTGTGCCGCTACCGAAATGCCACCGCCCAAGTGAGCAATAATCAGGTTCAAATCGTCGTAGTGCAACGGGCGTTCGGGATGGGCTGCCGTCTGTTCGGCGGCAAAGCGACGGGCAATGGCACGCTGATTCAAGGCATGCCAGATGGTGATGCGCGGCATCGAAGGCTGTCCGGTAATACGGGCTACCTCTTCCAGTTCGTCCGTTACGCCGGGGTCGGCAATAAAGGCACGGCAACCGGGCAGTTCATCGGCAAGCTCGGCGGCTATCAGACAGCCTAAGTTGCAGGCATGGTCGTGCTTGGAAGTCATGGCATCGCGACGCATAGCTTCGTTGACTTCGTACACTCCGCCGGGCACCGGTTTAAACAAACCTCCGCGACCGATAATGGCATCGAAGCGAAACGGAATGTTTTCGCGCTCCAACTCACGCAGCACTATCTGTTTACGGAAAGAAAACTGTTCGATGACGCGTGCAAAGCCGCTCAACTCTTGGGCGGTGTGACGGATGTTGCGCACCAGCAGTGGTCGCTCGTCTTCGTAAACAGCTATTTTGGTAGAGGTAGAACCGGGGTTAATAGCAAGGATTAGCATGTTTGAGTTCTTAAGTTTATGAGTTATGAGTTTGAGTTCCTAAAACTCAAACGGCTGTTAAGCACGCCATGGCGATGCTGTAATATTTCGACAAGCCCGAATCGCTGCGCGAGGGCAGTACCACCGGACAAACGGGTCCTTGCAGCAGTCCCGCCATTTCGGCTTTGGCAAAGAGCGAAACCGACTTATAGAAGGTGTTGCCCGACTCGATGTTGGGGAATATCAGTACATCGGCTTGCCCGTTGATAGGCGAAGCGATGCCTTTGATGTCGCCGCTTGCCTGCTCGCACGAGGTACGCACATCCAACGGGCCGTCGATAATGACATTGCCGAACTCGCCCGCTTCGGACAGTTCTACGATGTTGACATAGTCCAACGAGTGCGGAAACTTGGGACTGACTTTCTCGGTACAGTGCGTCAGCGCGATACGTGGCTGTTCAATGCCGAAATGGTGGCAAGCGCGAATGGCGTACCAAATCATTTCGATGCGCTGCTGTAAGGTGGGACGCGGAATAACTGCCGCATCCGAGAAAAACAGCAATTTGTCGTAGGTGGGGATTTCCATTACCGCCAAGTGTGTCAGCACCTTGCCGGCAGGAAGTAAGCCTTTCTCTTTGTCCAGAATGGCATGCAGTAAATTATCGGTATTGATAATACCTTTCATCAAAATATCCGCCCCGCCTTCGCGCACGATGCGAACCGCTTCGCGCGCAGCCTCATCGGGATTCTCAATATGAATGGTATGCACATACTCGGGATACTGCTTCAATGTGGGATATTTCTCCAATATCGCAGAATCGCCAATCATTAAAAACTCGGCAATACCCTCTTCTAAAGCCCGTGAAATAGCATACTCCGTATTAGGGTCGTTCGCACAAACTACGGCAATACGCTTCCTTTTCTTTAAGGTTTTCAGGTGTAAGGTTAATTGTTCAAAATTGCGTATAGGTTCCATTTCGTACAGATTTTCGGCAAATATCCGAAAAAATGTCGAATCACACGCTATCGTTTAGGATAAATTTCAACCTTATACTATCATTATGATAATTACTCTGCCTCCCGCCAAGAGATATTTCTCACAACAGGCGGGTGAAGCGGTTTGTTCTTTTGATAGCTACCCAAGCGATGTGGCGTTGCTTTTGTTGCGGCACCGACTTGTCGGTTAACAATGTCGTAGGCGACGAACTCCTCGTAGTTGTACTCCCATAGGTTGCCATACGCCAATTTGTGAATACGGTAATAGATAGCTTCGCGCGACGGCGCATTGAATCCACCGGTGTTGTAGGTCATAATGCTATGCTCGGTGGGTCGCCATGCACCGCTCCAATAAGTGAAAGCACCTTCGTATGCCGACAACTCATCG
>JAISHU010000081.1 GCA_031262385.1 Mediterranea sp. (in: CFB group bacteria) | reverse complement strand
TTTCACCCAACCGTTGACACTTTGGGCAGTCATCTCTGTTTGCTCGCCCACTTTGGCAGAGCTCAAACCTTCCGATTTGAGCAGGATGGCACGGCAACGCATACGGAAACAGTGGCTCTCGCCGGTACGAAACCCCAGCAAGAGGGACTGCTGCTCGGAGTCTGTCAATGTCAATATCTTGATTTTCATTCGCTTCTACTTTTTGGTGGCTGCGAATATACGACATATTTACAATATATGAACTAATTATGAACATCTACTTATGATAATTTTACACTATCTTGCGAGTTATGATAAAAAAACCGAGATTTATGTCGATGATTGTTTCACTCCCAATCCTTTCGATATTAATTTTGAATGGATGAAGCAAAGGTATGTTCCATACAAAGGAGATCCTTTGTTTTATGATTGCTATGAGGTATCAGAAACAATAGCGAAAGAATTGTCTCAACAATTTAATATGACTATCCATACTGATGAGTATGACTACATGATAGAATCATATACTATAAAATATGAATTGTTCCTGAAGTATAAGGGTAAGTTGTTTTCTATCAGTATAGATAACAGAAGGCAGGTGATTACAGGGATTCCCATGAGTATGAGTGAGGAATGGTTGCAGATTCAGTCAATGAGTGATAAACATTTGACGGAGTATATCATTATAAACCGTAAGCATATAAGCAAAATAGAAGTAGACCAAACAGAGGTGCTCTTGGAACATATTTTTGAAGAAAAATCATGTTTTTCCGCATACCCCAACATTCCATTGAACACTGTCGAATTATTCAATTATTTAGATTTATTGCAAATATCTTGTAGAATGGAGTTATATAAAAGTGATGTTACAATAGAAGGGAAAATTGGAGAATTATTTTCAAATACGTTTCTGTTTAAGCTCAAGAAGGATACTCGTCGAAAAGAAAAAACTCTTATTGTAAGAGAAGCTTCAGTTCGTGTGATTCGTTTATATGCCAGAGAGAAACAGAGGAAACTAAACGATTATATCCGTAGATTCCCTAGAGATTAAATATATCTATTATCGCATTAGAGGTATCAAAATATGTTGTAAAAGCTATGATTCATTTAATTATATTATAAACTCGTAATCGTTATGAAACACATTCTTCAACCTTTCAATCGCGCCACGCTACTCTGTGCAATGTGCGTTAGTTTTCTGTTTTTTTGCAATACATCGCTATCGGGGCAAACCGCCATTACCTATACGTATGATAATGCAGGGAATCGCATTTCTCGCCAACAAGTGTCTATGCATACGTTGAATAATGCGCAGGAAAATAGTGAGGTGACTATCTCTGAACAGTTGACAGCCAATTTACAACTAACAGAAAAGGATGAGTTAGCTAAAGAGAATCCCCTGTCTAATTTATCTGAAGGAACAATCAATAATTGGCTTGCTCTTTTGGATCCGATATATTGTTTATCTAACTTCACATCAGTTGTAGCTATCAAAGAAAAAGAAACTACCAAATTGTAAATGTATGGAAGGAAAAATGATTCATCTCTTAGATTCTGCTTTAGGCAAGAAAGAGCAATATAAATACTTGCTTTCATCTGATAAATTGAAACATTGCATAAGTATATATCAAAATACCGAACTTGCTCATCGCATATTCTCTGTTAAGGAAAGAGCTGAACGAGGTACGAACATACCCTATGCCGAACGTGTTATATACCAAGAAGCCTTATTTAGAAGTTTTGCAATTATTTTTCCTGAATTATTACTTCACAGCCCGTCGTTATCCGAAAATGATTTGCTGCTTTGCGTTTTCCTCATATTGGGATTTTCAGATCCTATTATTTGTGCTTTATTTTGTGTGTCATATAACACATTGAAAGGAAGACGGCGTTATTTGAGGCGAAAACTACCAACTGCTTTGGGAGATGAACTTAAACAGTTGCGTCAAGTCAAATATTACTTGCACCATCTACCACTGCAAGCCGCCGGATGTGAAACGATATACCAAGAAAAAGTTTCCGGCGCATCCACGTAGCGCCCGGAATGTGAAAAACAAAGAAAGTGGAGCTCATTCAATCAGCCATCGCCCCAAGTTGCGTGTTTCGGCATCAAACTCTACTCCTATTTTGAAGAGTTTGCGCCCATCGACGCTGTAAGGAATAGGATAGCCTTTGTCGTTAATCTGTGCAAGGGCAGATTCGGCGGTGTCGAATAACTTAAATTCAAACACATAGATATAGTCTTTGGTCATTACTACCATGTCGGCACGACCGAAGGCACTGTGAACTTCGGCATCGGTGTATTGCCCCAGTAGTTTGAATACAATGTAAAATACCACTTGGTAGTGACGTTCGGTTTGGTCGTTCAACTCGTAAGGTATGTCCGCAAAGAAGGCACGCATACGCTGCAAGAAAGCTTCGACTTCACCGGATTCAAGTTCCAATACAAACTTGTTGATATTAAAAGCGGTATCGGTACCTGACACGGAAGTGTAGAAAGGTGCTGCGAAGTTCAAGAAACCGTATTTTACTTCGTCGTTAGGGAAGCCCAGTGTGTAGGTCTCGAAACGGGCGTTGTAGCTCTTTATGGTGAGGTAGCCGCTTTGGTAAATCATCGGAATGGGATTGTTTACGTCGGCACGGTCATCACTTAGCGAAGAAGCTTTCACTTCGGTGCCATCCAGTGCGCTAAGGTCGAATTTTGTTTGCTTAAGTATCTCTATCAAGAAAGTAGGGGTTCCGCTGGCAAACCAGTAGTTATCGAACACCGACTGACTTAGTGCATTGAGTACACTAAAAGGATTGTACATGGAGGTAAATGACCTAAGCTTGGTAAAGCAATAGCCGTCGTAACGCTTGGTAAGGGCGACGATAGCTTCATCGTAACTTAAATCGTTTTGCATGGCAATACGTTCCAGTTCGGGAGCAAAAGTATCTTCTATTTCCTCGCGGGTCATGCCGCAAAGGGTGTTATAGTCGCTTTGAAAACTTATGTCGTTCAGTTGATTCAGTGTGCTGAATATTCCCATTTGCGCGAACTTGGTAACGCCGGTGATAAAGACAAACTGCAAATAGGGGTCGGCTGATTTTAGCACGGTATAGAAAGCTGTAAGCATATTGCGAAACTCTTCTTGAAGCGTTTCGTTACTAATAGCTTTGAGTAACGGTTTGTCGTATTCGTCGATGAGCACTACCACACGGCGACCGGTCTGTTCATAAGCAGCTTTGATGACATTCATAAACCGCTCCGAACGGCTCTTGTCTATGTAGGAAACGCCGTATGTTTCTTCCCACAGTTTCAGTTGCGCCACCAATTTGTTGTCCAGCCACTCGGCACTGCTGTAATCTTCGGCATTCAGGTCGAGGTGTAGCACGGGGTACGTGTACCAGTTCTGTTCCAGTTCTTCAATGGCAAGACCCTGAAACAGCTCTTTCTTTCCCTCAAAGTAAGCCTTGAAAGTCGATAGTAACAGGCTCTTCCCAAAACGGCGGGGACGGCTTAGGAAGTATGGTTTCCCCATAGTCACAATTTGATAAACAAGGGCAGTTTTATCGACATAGAGATAGTTGTTGGTACGCAGAAACTCAAAATCCTGTATACCAATAGGAAGTTTACGGAGTGGGTTATACGACTTATTCATGATTTATCATTCATTTAGTGATACAAAGGTAAGAAACCGTTTTGATTTTATTGGCAAGCACCAATCCCTAAATAATAATAAAAAACGCACGTCGTTGCAGCTTTTCATTACCTTCGCGCGTTTAAGAAACTGTTTTGAATTTGGTGCTCTTTGCTTTGAGACTCAAAATATGAGTAATAAGAAGATATTTCAATAAATTCAAAACGGTTTCTCATAACATAAACTTATTAAAACAATGAAAAAAGTATTAGTATCTGTTTGTATGGCAGGAGCCATAGGCTTACTGTCATCGTGTAGCTCTTCCAAAAATGCAGCCGCCGTATCAACGCTGGGTGGCGAGTGGAATATTATTGAAGTAGAGAACACCGCAGTTGTTCCCGCTCCGCGTCAAGATTTTCCCTTTATTGTATTCGACGCCACAGCCGGACGTGTGCACGGCAACACCGGTTGCAACACCATGAGCGGTACGTTCGACAAGGATGCCAAACCCGGCATGCTTAATCTCTCGGCATTGGTAAGTACTCGCATGGCTTGTCTTGACATGACACTTGAGAACAAAGTGCTCAAAGCGCTGTCGCAAGTAAAGAAGTTCAAACGCTTGAGCGATAACACCACTGCTTTGTGCGGGCAAAACGGTAAAACAGTCGTGGTATTGCAAAAGAAGAAAATGCCGCGCTTGTAGAAGCTTAGAAAATTACTCTTTTTTGTTAGGCTGCGTATCTCCTCTATGGCTGCGTAGCCTAATTTGTTTTTGAAAACTCATAAACTCAAAAACTAATCCTTATCTTTGTCCAACCTTTTCAAGTTCTAATTAAAATAAACACTCTCTCATGAAAACAAAAACTTGCTTTGCTATGCTGGTGTTGATGCTGTCGGCAGTCACCACAGCTTACGGACAAAAGTCGTTTAAACTGAAATCACCCGACGGTCACATCGAAGCACAAATCAGTGTGGGCAAACAACTTACCTACACCGTACGCTACGACGGGGTACCCCTCATCGAAACCTCGTCCGCTTCGCTGACTTTGAGCAGTGGCGAAGTATGGGGCAACTCGTCCCGACTTGTCAAAAACCGTACCCGCAGTGTAAACAAAACAATTCGTTCGCCTTTCTATCGCCGAAGCGAAGTAACCGACGTGTACAACGAACTGTTGCTGGGCTTCAAAGGCGACTGGAGCATCGAATTTAGAGCTTACGACGACGGCATCGCTTATCGTTTTGTAAGCAACAAACGTATCCCCTTTAATGTCCGTAGCGAAGAGGTGTGTATTGGCTTTACCGACGATGCCGTGGTGACAGCGGCACTGCCCAACAATCAATGGACGGTCGCTCCCGACCAAATGGCTGCCGAACAAGGGGATGCCGCCGTGATTGAGGCACAGTTTACCAGTTCGTTCGAGAATGTGTACATGGAGAGCACACTCTCCGCTCTCGACAAAAACCAACTGCTGATGCTGCCGCTGGTAGTCAATGCGCCGGGTGGAAAACGCATCTGCATCACCGAATCGGACTTGGACAGCTATCCGGGACTTTATCTGCACGCCCGCGCCGGCACACGCCAACTCACCGGCGTACAAGCACCCTATCCCAGAACTACCGAACAGGGCGGACACAACATGCTACAGCTTTTTGTGCGCGAACGCGAAGAGTATATCGCCCAAGTGAAAGGTGCACGTACCTTTCCGTGGCGGGTAATGATTGTCGCTACCGACGACAAAGCGTTGGCGGAAAGCGATATGACCTACCGGCTTGCCGCACCGTCGCACATCGAAGACACTTCGTGGATTAAACCCGGAAAGGTGGCATGGGAGTGGTGGAACGACTGGAATCTGGAAGGGGTGGACTTTAAGACCGGCGTCAACAACCGCACCTATCAGTTTTACATCGATTTTGCATCTGCCAACGGCATAGAGTATGTCATTCTGGACGAAGGATGGGCGGTAAATCTGCAAGCCGACTTGATGCAGGTGGTACCCGAAATCAATCTCCCCGAACTGGTGGAGTATGCCACCAAACGGAATGTGGGCATCATCTTGTGGGCGGGCTACCATGCATTCAATCGCGACATGGAGAACATATGCCGCCACTATGCTGCCATGGGAATTAAAGGTTTTAAGGTGGACTTTATGGACCGCGACGACCAAGAAATGGTGGACTTCAACTACCGTGCCGCCGCCACTACCGCCCGTTACAAATTGCTGCTCGACTTGCACGGTATGTATAAGCCGTCGGGCTTGAACCGCACGTACCCCAATGTGCTGAACTTCGAAGGGGTGGCGGGCCTGGAACAGATGAAGTGGAAGCCGACGACTGCCGATCAGGTGACCTACGACGTTATCTTGCCCTTTATCCGTCAGGTGGCCGGACCGATGGACTACACACAGGGTGCCATGCGCAATGCTTCCAAAGGCAACTATTTCCCCTGTAACTCCGAACCGATGAGTCAGGGCACACGCTGTCGGCAACTGGCACTTTACGTGGTGTTCGAATCGCCGCTCAACATGTTGTGCGATGCGCCTACCAACTACATGCGCGAACCTCAGTCGCTGGAGTTTATCGCCACCATTCCTACGGTGTGGGACGAAACTGTGGTGCTCGACGGCAAGCTGGGCGAGTACATCGTTACCGCCCGTCGCCGCGGAGATACGTGGTATGTAGGGGGAATTACCAATTGGACGGCTCGCGACTTTACCGTCGACCTATCGTTTCTCGACAAAGGTAGCTACCTCTGCACCACTTTTATGGACGGCGTCAATGCCGAACGCAAAGGCAGCGACTACAAGCGCGAAATCAGTACGGTAAACAAAGAGCAGCGTGTAACGCTACACGCTGCTCCCGGTGGTGGCTTTGCCCTCAAACTGACTAAGACGCGGTAGGGGTTTTCTTAATTCCACTCCCAATCGTTGAGATTGTAGGTGGATTCTACCGTTGTTTCTATATCGTTGGGCAGATTGCAGAAGAAATCAAGTTTGGTCTTCTTCTCCAAATCGCGGATACTAATGGTATAGGTGTCTACTTTGGGATAAGGTCTTGCATAAGCCTTGTGTTCCACAAAGAAGGCAATGGCTTTGTAGCCATCTATTTTTTCGCCGAGTATCGCCATAAAGTAATATTTGGGACAAGCCAGACCGTGCTTTGTAAAGCCTTTGTCGTCGGTGCTCGCTCCGTCGCCTTGGAAGTTGGCGTTGAGTTCGTCCAGCGTACCTCCTTTGACAACGTACAGTGTTTGGTAGATGCCCGAGCGTCCCCACGTCTGTACTTGCCTCTCCAGCGAAGCCCAAAAGCCGCCGTTGAAGTTATTGAGTTGCGGACTCATGTTGCTGTAATAAAAGGTCTGTTCGTTGGCTTCGGTGCTATACACACGGTCTTCCGAAGCTACCAAGTGCCCTTTGTCGAAGCCGTCGCTTCTGTGGTCGGCTTCGTTGGTTTGCATATCGTCCGGTAGCAGAGGGTCGACTGCCCACGCTTCGGTGCGCCCTACATTGTCCAAGGATGTCCAACTGTCAAAGGTAAACGCCACCCACTGTGCATGGTGCATGATGTTGTTCCATTCCAGCGAGTAGTTCACCTTCACGGTGTTGTTGAAGGTCACTTCGTGCGATACGAACACGTTGTCGGGGTTAAGATGCGGAATCTCGAAGCGGCCTTGTACTCCCCCGCCGGTATTCTCGTTGGGACGGTTGGAACTGTCGCCCACGATGTATTCTATGCCCACATCGTTTCCCTCGATATAAGCCACGCGTACTTTCACATAGGTGTACGAGGTACTCGACGGCGTATAACGAAGCCAGTAAGTTGTTTTGTCCGTGATAGCGGCATCGCTTTCCCAGCCCGATTCGGGTGCTTCCGTCATCTCCGACAGTTTGGCTGCCGTGGCGGGCACGAACTCGTAAGCGGAGCCGGTGAATCTCTTATCGCGAATATAGAACGCGCTGCCGAAGCCCGTGGGTTGGCATACGCTGAATCCGGGTGAGAGGGTAGGGTCGTAACCCTTGAGTACCATAGTGGTCGACCCCTCTTGGGTGGTACCAATGTAGCCGTTGGGCAGTGCGTTAGACCCTTTGCACGATTGAAAGGTTACGGCAACCACATAGAGCATGAGTGCCGGTAGAATTTTGAATAGTTTCATTGTGAGTATATTTTAGGTAAGACAAGAAAGGGCGGGTGTCCTTGTACCCGCCCTTCTCCTGATTATAGTTGTTTAAGTTATTGGTTATTCACGAATGAATAAGTTCTTAATTTCCCAAGTAGGAGCAGCTACAGAAGTACTTATATAGCGAAACGCAACATATACTTTTTGTCCTTTAAAAGCACTTAAGTCAATAGGTTCAATAGTCGTAAAGTCCCAATTTGTACCCGGTCCCCAATTGGTTACCTCCAACGTAGTCCATGTAGCAGTAGCTACATTATCAACATAATCGGAAGAAATGCACACCGCAAAGTGATCGTCGGCGGCATCACCGTTAAGATATTGATGTGCCTCATCGAACGTCAGTTGAGGAGCAATGGCTTTCTTGAAATCGAGTGCGGGCGACACAATCCAACTTTCAGCCGGAGTGTTGGTGTTGTTGGCGAAAGCCGAAGCTTTCCAACCGTAGGTGTTGTCCAATTTCCACACATAGTTCAAGCCCGAGGTCTCAACATTCTGAATGGTAAATCCACCATCGTTACCACCAGTGAAAGTTGCTTCTATATAGCTGTTTGCAGTGATAATGGTACCGCTTTGATCGGGAGTCAATGTAGTGCTTTCGGGCGCGAAATTGGTCGTTAACTTCCATATATTGTCCGTAAAGGTATATTCTTTTCCTACATACTTCTTAGCATTATTGCTGTTGTACACCACAACAACGCTGTCGTTTTGGGGAGCATAGGGGAATTGCGAAGCAAGATAGGTGGGGATATTTGCATCGGACATTGTAGTCGAACCCATATCCGTATAAGTTGTAGGAGTTATCACGTGCACCTTTATCCCTTTATTTTCTGTTTTTTGCTCTGCCCATGCATTGTTGTTATACCGATAGAGTTTAGCCGCATTTGCCGTAGGCTCTCCAGCGCGGGTAGCGGGCAGTGCGCGGGTAGTAAAGGCTGTGCGGGTAGCAGGGGCAGCCGAAGCTTCGACTACCGAAGTAATCATGGTGTTTACGTATTTGCCGCTACTGGAACCGATGGTATAGCCGGTAACTGTTACTTGCTTGTCTTTTAGTGCACTGAGTGCATCGCCGTTTTTAGGATATGAGAGACTTCCTTGTGCTATGGCAGCACCATCAATAGCTATATTATAATAGGGTTTCTCTGCCGTTCCGGTGATAGAGAGCTTGCCCGTATATTGCACATAGGCTATGTAGGGTGCGGCAATGTATGCATCCATAGCTTCGGGTGTAAGCACCAATGCATCAGGATAAGTATATTTGACTGAACTTATGGTATCAACTACGGATTTATCATCGAATTGTTTTAATCCGGCATAAGCAGAGGTAGTGCCTTTTACAGTCGCAATACTACCTTGTTTTACATCTGTTTTGCTATTGTATACCAAAATGGATGCAGTTCCGTCGCTCAGCAGGAATCCACGGTCGTAGAGCGCCATTACGGTGCCTTGCACACTGTATTCTTTTGCTTCTCCCATAGCGACTTCAATCACCGGTACATGGTTGTCGTTGCCTGCTTCTATTACTTTGGTAACCATGGTGTTGACATACTTTCCGCTGCTTACGCCAATGGCATAACCATAAACAGTAATCGTTTTATTATTGAGGGTGGGGTCAACGGTTCCCGGATAGATGTATTGCAGACTGCCGATAGCGGTGGCTGCTCCTTCAATGGCTACATTGTAGTAATTGTTCGATATAGAAAGCTTACCGGTATAAGTAATGGGTTTAGCAACCGGTGCAGTGAGGTAAGCATCCATGGCGGCTGCATCCATAGTGGTGTATGTGGGAGCTTTGTATCCTGCGGCAGAAGCAATTCGTGTTACCGTGGATGAGTTGGGGAACTGCATCAATCCGGCATAGGCTGTGGTGGTGCCTTCTACCGCAATTTCATCGCCAATGGTGACGTTGGGCATATTGTTGAGATACACCAAAATACTTCCGGTGTCGTCGCCCAGCAGAAAACCGCGTGCGTAAGTGGCAAGCACGTTACCTTTGACGTTGTAAGAACCTGCTGCAGATGTAGCATCACTAATTTTATCGTAAGTGACTTCGCCGCTTCCGCCTCCCCCTCCTGTGCTGGGTTCGGTTTCGGAGTAGGCATAGTTCACCACTTTCATTTCGCCATTGGTACCTGTTCCCAGTAGAGAAGCTATTTTACCCACTGTTTTGGGTGATAAGTACGACGCTGTGAGATTATCACCCCACACAGTTTTATAGTCGTCACTATTAAGGGTGTAAACCGACAGATTATCGTATGCAGACAAGTATGTGGGCAGACCTGTAAATTGATTGTAAGTAATCATAAACTTAGAGCCTTCACTTGCGTTTGGATACTTGGCTTTAATCCATGCCGGCAAGTAATCTTCGGCAGGCACTTGATCAGTGAAATACTTGTTGGTACCCAGTTGTTTCAGTGCTTTGTACACCGCACTGTCTTCGGGAGATTTTTCTAAAGCCAGCTCTTGGTTGGTCTTATTGGCTGCTATTGCCGCATAGTCGGCATCGGCGAGTGTGAGTGTGATGTTCTTAACATCGGTCAGCTCGTGCTTGATGTCGAATTGTTCGTTCCAGTCATCGCAAGCCGTGAGCGAAGCCAACAATAAGGGAAGTGTAAATAATATCTTTTTCATATTGATTGCGTGTTTAGAAGTTTACTTTCAGGCGTACGCTGTAAGTGCGACCGAAGCTATAGAAACCATAAATATTATCGGCAGTAGCCGGAGTTGATGCCGTTGAAGAGGGGTTCCATGCCTTACGCATATAGAAGTTGCCCAGCACATTGAATACGTTGCCAAACAAAGTAGCTTTCAAGCCGGCAATGTCGAAATGATACGAGGCATTAATATCAAACTGGCTTGCAGCCGGTATCTTCCAAGGAGTGGCAATCTCTACCTCTTTACCCATTTGCATGGTGCTTGAGTTGAAGTTGTAGTAGGCATAATTATTACCGTAATAGTTCCAGTTGGCACCTACACGAACATCTTTTGTGATGTCAAAATCGGCACCCAGTGCCATAGTAAACTGCGCTGCACCTCCCACTTTGATACCTTTCATTTTTAAAGTTGCCCATTGGTGATCGGATGCTCCGGGGGTAGTAATTTCTCCACCGGCGGTAATGGCATTGCCGTCTTCGTCGTACAGATAACCTGTGGCATTGTTATCCCAATGCCAGTCGCCCAGCGAGAGCGACCCCGTCAATGTAAGCCATTTCAGAGGAGAAGATTTTGCTTCCAACTCGACGCCTTTGTGTAAGGCATTTACGCCTGTCATGTTAATCACGCCATATACACCTTGTTTGGAGGTTTCAACGCGGTTAGCCATGGCTTTATCCATCCATCTTGTGTAATATCCGTTCAGGTTAAGCGTAATCCATTTGTTACGCCAACCGTAGCCTACCTCGAACGACAGAATCTTTTCGTTCTTGGCATCTGGATTGGTTTGATTGCTGGTTTCTGCCGTAAAGAATGCACCGTACGAGAACTTAGGTGCACGGCTGATATATCCTAAATTAACAAATACATTGTGATTGTCGGTGATGTTATAGTTGGCACCCCCTTTAGCGGTAAATCCAATGTAGCCTACCGTTTTAGAACGGGCGTGTGCAGCATCGTAATAGAAGCGGTCGTAACGCCAGTAAGAAGTATTCGAGAGTGAACCCGAAACGAAGCCCGACAACTTATCGCGGTTGTATTCGGCTTGAAAGAAAGCACCTTCTTGCATCACGTGACCGTCGTAATCGCGGTACACCACGTCGCCCACACCCAGTTTATTATACTTCCAGTTGGGATTGCTGGCAGCCGAATTGTTTTCGGCAAGCACATTTGCACGACTTGAGTCCATGAAATACTGTCCGCCATAGAGGTCGGTCAGCTCGGCTGTGTGAATGCCCTTATAATAGCGGAAGTCGATACCTCCGTAGAAGTCAATGTCTTTACCTATCTTGGTTGTATAGGTCGATACCAGTCCGTACCAGTTGTGATAGTTCTTATTTTTGGCAATAACCAATTGTGAGCCGTATTCGCTGGCAGCATTGAGGTCTTCTATGGCAGCATAGTCAAACGTACCGTCCGAATTACGGAAAGCAGTGGTGGGAACACCCTTATTGGCACCATACCAATCGCTGCGGGTGTATTGCGTAAATTGCGAGTAAGTAGCTTGTCCCGTATAGCCGTATCCACGACCTATCGACGCATAGAGTACCGTGTTCAGATACGATTTGTAATCTATTTGCCACTGGTGATTGATAGATATTTGCGGTTTATGATAGACATTTCGTGAAGCTCCGGTAGAGCTTTTTCCGTTTTTACGGTAGCCAAAGGTCGGGTTGTATCTGTAGTTATCTACGCCATACACATCTTTGGTCATCTCCCAATTCTCCATCGTCAATCCGTTTTGGTTACCTCGCTGATTGTGCTCTTGGGGAGCACCAAATACCATGAACGATAGTTGGTTGCGGTCGTTTATCTGCTTAGAGATATTGAGGTAATAATTGTAGGCTTCGTATTCGCTGCCTTGCACATATTCGCTACCCCAATTACGTGCCAGCAACATGTTCATAGCCCAGCCGCTATTGCTCAGACCGGTAGAGAGCGACAACAGAATTTTGTTTTGTCCGTCATTGCCCATGCCGTACGACAGATAGCCTCCTTTTTTAGCATCTATGCCACGTGTAAGTACGTTGATAGTACCTCCCACCGAAGGAGCCGATACCTTGCTGGCACCCAGTCCGCGTTGTGTTTGGTACGTACGGGATACATCGCGCAAGCCATCCCAGTTGCTCCAGTAGATGCCTCCCCATTCCATGTCGTTTACGGGTACACCATTTACGTTTACGGCGATGTTATCTTGCGAGAATCCGCGCATAAAGATTTCGGAGTCTCCATAGCCGCCGCCTTGCTGTGTAACGTACACGCCGGGAGTTGATTTTAATACTTCGGGAATTTCTTGTCCGCCCAGTTTTTCTTCGATAAACACCGGGTCGACGGTCGACACTGCGATAGGTGTCTTACGTGCTACAGCCATGGTAGCGGTCACTACCACGTCGTTCAGCACTTCCACATCCGGGTGCATGGCGATGGTGCCGAGGTCGACCGTACCGCTCTGCTGTGCGATTTTTTGTTTCAGGTCTTTATACCCTACATACTTAAACACAAGGGTGCTGCCTTGTGCCACCTGTTGTGTAAACTTGCCGTCAATGTCGGTAATACCACCTTGCGTAGTACCTTCGACTGTTACCGACGCACCTATCAACGGATCACCGTTATCAGCATCGATAAGCTGTCCCCGTACGGTGATTTGTTGCGCTACCGCAGTAGAGCAAATTGCCAACAGCATAGCTGTCAGCAGGTTCTTAAAGAGATGTTTCATGCCAAACATTTATTGGTTTTTGAGCGACAAAGGTAATTGTTATTTTTTGCATTTTTACAAACACTTTATACTATAATTGGGGGATATGAACGGGATTTAACACTTCAAAACTCACCGATACGCTATTCCCTTCTTCGTCTACCACGGTGAGAGAGTGGCGTCCCGGCGCCGGCTGGAGTGCCATTTTGTGGATGTCTTGTGTCTGTCCCAGATAGGTGTTGTCCAAGTGCCAATACATCATCTGTTGCGGATGACTGTGTGCCAGTTCGGCGGTGAGAAAGCCCCTGTTGCCGTCGAGTTGTTTGGGCAGGGTGATGCGGGCATTCATGGTGGGGTAGATAAACTGCATGGGCAGCAAGCCTTCGGTGTGGCTGCGGGGCGGTATCGGTTGGTATTCGGGATGATACTGTCGGTAGTACCACTCCCATACGGGCGGTAACACAAACCACGACTGTCCGTCTATTTGCCGGTGGAAGCTGCATACCTCGCTTTTTCGTCCGGAGGGCAAAATCAGTACGGTGTCGGTCTCCGCGCAGAAACGTCCCGCCAACTGTCCCGATCGGCGGCATACGGCAGCCTCGGTGAATACGTTGTCGGGACGGGTGAACCATGCCGAACGGGGCAGTAGGTTGAATACGTCGAACAGCACCGGTGCGGCGGTGCGTGCGCCTACCAGTTCGGGCTTGCCTTCGCCGGTGGCATTACCTACCCACACGCCTACGGCATAACGGGGAGTTACCCCCACAGCCCACGCATCGCGAAAGCCGTAGCTGGTACCTGTCTTCCATGCCACGGTTTGCAGGGAGGTGATGCTTCCCGGGTCTATCTCTTCGGGGCGGTTTACCTCTTTCAGTGCTTCGAAGGTTTGCCATACGCCTCCCGGTTCGAAGCGTTCCGTGCCGCCCGATTGCGGCAGATGCAGCAGACTGCGCCCCATATCGGCGTAAGCGCGGGTTACCTCCCACAAGGTGGCTTCGGCACCGCCGAGTATCAACGACAAGCCGTAGTGCGAGGGCGGTTGTGTAAGGGTGGTCACTCCGGCTTGCTTTAAGAAATCGTGCAGTTTGGGTACACCGTAACGTTGCAGTGCGTGTACGGCAGGTATGTTGAGCGAGCGTGCCAATGCCTCGTCTGCGGGTACGGCGCCTTCGTAGCGGCGGTTGAAGTTCTGCGGGGCAAAGCCGTTGATGTTCGTGGGCACGTCGGGCAGCAGGGTGTGCGGCAGCAAACTGCCCTCTTCCAGCAAGGCGTAATAGAGAAAAGGTTTCAGGATGCTGCCCGTACTGCGGGGGGCACGGATGATGTCCACCTGATTGTTTGCCTTGCTTTGTGCAAAGTGTACATTGCCCACGTATGCTACGGGCTGACCGGTTTGCAGCTCTATCACCAGCACCGCGAGGTTCCGTATGTCGCTACGGGCAAACTCGTCGCTGCGTTGTTCGGCGAGTGCTTCCACCCGCTGCTGTATGCCTTTGTCTAAGGTCGATACAACATGCTCACCCCGGTGCAGTTCCGCCTGCCGGGCTACCCAGTGGGGGGCGTATTGCGGCAAAGGGTAGGGGGCTTCGGGCAGCGGTTCGGTAAGGGCAAGTTCGTAGTCCGACTGCGACAGCTCTCCTTGTGCATACAATTTATGCAGCAGTCGGTTGCGCTTTTCGAGCAGGCGGGTGCGACCTTTGGCGGGATGAATCATGGCGGGAGCGTTGGGCAGCACCGCCAGCATTGCCGCTTCTGCCCACGACAGTTCGTCGGCAGGATGACCGAAATAGCGCCATGCCGCCGCATCGAGTCCCACCACATTGCCGCCGAAGGGAGCATGTGAGGCATACAAACGGAGTATCTCGGCTTTCGAAGCTCTGAACTCCAGCCGTGTGGCGAGCACCGTCTCAATCAGCTTTTCGCCTACGGTACGCGGGCGGTTGCGTGCCAGCCGAATGGTTTGCATGGTGAGTGTGCTGCCTCCGCTGACAATGTGTCCCGCTTTGATGTTTTGGTAGAAGGCACGCACCAGCGATACGGGGTTAACTCCCCAATGATAAGCAAAGTAGCGGTCTTCGAATGCCGTCAGACACACTTTTACTTTGGGCGGTACGGTGCTGCGTGGCGGGAAACGCCACTGACCGTCGTCTGCCACACGTGCCCCCAACAACTCGCCGTGACCGTCGGTCACCACGGTGCTGTAGGGTACGCGAAAGAGCGTATGCGGCAAACAAAAGTAATACGCTACCAATAAGATAGCCAGTGTGTAAGCGAGCCAACGTTTCCTCATCTCACCACCTTTGTTCGTCTCGCTGTCGTCCGCGCTTGTACCGAGGCATCGTACATCGCCTCGCACGTTACGGCAGGCAGCGTATAGTCGCCTATATAGGTGGCTTGCAAGCGGATGTCGAAAGTGATTGACTGCGGTGACGGCAAGTCGAAGTAGATAAACACACGGTCGTCGCGAATATCCCGGTAGCTATAACCTTCGGCGGCTGCGGCTGTACCCGTCATTCGTTCGTTGAATATCTCCCAGCCCGACGGCAAGATATAGGTCAGTGCCAAGTTCTGGCGGTTTTCCGACGGACTTATGTTGGTTAACCGCACCTTGGCTACAAAGTCCGTACCCTGCTTCAGCGAGTCGACATTCAGCGGAGCGCCGTTCAGGTCGACATACTCCACCGCAACAAACAAACTCCCCCACGAGCGGGCGGGCAGCGTGTCGTTGAGAGGCTGCATGTGGGTGACTACATCCACGCTGATACTGCCTGTACCTTGGTTGGTTACCTGTACGGTGCCTTTGCCGCTTTCCACGGGCAGTGCTTGGGTAAAGAGTGCCTTTGCCGATTTCACTTCGGGCTGTTGTTTGCCGTCGGACGTCCATGTAAAGTCCAGTGCGCCGGACAATTTACCTGCCAGTTCGCCCATTGCCATTAGGGCAAAAGCTGTGCTTTGTGAGGTAAAACTTTGTTCTTCGGAGAGTTGTTCCGACAGCGTCTTTGCCAGTTGCATCGCTTCCTGCTCGCGGTTCATGTGCAGCAGTGCCTGTAATATCAAGGCATTGTCGCGCAGTCGCGAACCGTAGGTATAGTCGGTATAAAGTCCGCGTGGGTAGGGCGGAGCCACTTGCGGTGCTTGATACACCAGTTCGCCTGCCGCATCGGGCTTACCCGTAACGGCGTAGGCGGCAGCCAGTGTCCAGCGTGCTTGAAGCGGCAACTGTGCCAACTCCTTCATACGGTTCATGGCACCTTGTTCGGGAGCAGAGGCAAGTGCCAATGTATAGAGACGGAAAGCCTGCCGGAGGAAACTTTGATCGTAAAGTCCCTGTCTGGTCTCCTGCAATACCGGTGTACGCCAGTTTTGTACGGCGTTGCGTTGGAAGCGTTTCCACTTCTCCAGTACGCCGCTGTTCACCGTGTAGCCGTTTTCGCCGGCAAGCACCAGAAACATACCTGCGTACGAGGTTATCCATTCGTTGGCAACCGCATCGCCCGGCCAGTAAACAAAGCTGCCGTCAGCCAACTGTCGACCGTACAACTGTCGGATGCCCTCTTCTACATTGCTTCTGACAGCAGCGGTTTCGTCGGCATCCAGCTCCTTAAACTTGGCGATGTACAGCAGCGGAAGCACCTTCGATGTGATTTGTTCGGTACAGTTATACCGGTAGTTATATAAGAAATCCATGCGGCGGGTAATATCTACCGACGGCATGCGCGACACCTCCAGCACGGCTCTGTTTTCTGTCGGAACGCCGCCGGTCAGCGAGTAATTCAGGGCAACACTCTTGCCGGCATCCACCCACTTACTTTGCCGCAGGGTTACCGGCGGATTGGGGTTGCGCACTTCAATTTCTATCTGTTCGGTAGCTTGCTGTCCGCCACCGGTAGCCGTAAATTGCACGGTCACTTTGCCGGTACGCATGCCGGTTTTCAGGGCGAAATACACCATTTGGTCGCCGGGTTGGGCGAAGGTTACGGTTTGTTGTGAAGCACCGCTGACTTGTGTATCGGCACCCGTAACCTTTATAGCTACGTTGGCACTTTTTACGCCCTGTTCCATGGCAAACACGTTAACCGGTACGGTAATCTCTTCGCCGATGCTAAGCACCCTCGGCAGTGTGGAGAGCAGCATCAGCGGGGTGCGTACGTAGGCACTCTTTTCGGCATGTCCGTAGGCACCGTTTCCACCTGCCACTACCATGGTGCGTACCGACCCCACATACATGGGCAGCCGCAGACGGTGCGTCTGTTTGGCTCCCTTCGCCAGTGCAAAGGGACCGATAAACTTCACCACCGGTTTAAAGCGGTTTGCCTTTTCGTCGGCAGGTTTCAGGGTCTCGTCGCCGCCGGTGCTAAACATCGGGTTGTAACGTCCGGCAAAGGCGCCCAGCACATCGTCGTACATATCCCACATGCGTATGCCCAATGCTTCGCGGGCATAAAACTCGCTCCACGGGTCGGGGGTCTTGAAGGAGGTGAGGTCCAGCAGTCCGTCGTCTACCACCGCCAGTGTGTAAGTCATGGGCTTGCCGTCCTTCTCTTTCACCGTAATGTCGAAATCGGTTTCGGGTCGCAGCACGTCGGGCATCTCTATCGTGGGATGCAGTTCCGTCTGCTTGTCGGTTACCGCTACGGGTTGTACGCCGTACATGCGTATGGGTAAATCGTTGGTGGTTTGCGCATAGGGTTGCAGCAGCACAATGTGCAGATAGACGTTGGGTGCCATTTCGGGAGTCACGGTAAAGGTGTATTTGGTGTCGCCCTTGTTGCTTACCTCCACCCATTCGCTTTTGAGCACGGTCGAGCCGTTTTCTATCGACACCAAGGCACGTCCGCCGGCGGCTGCGGGAATGATGGCGGTAGCCCGTTCGCCTGCTTCGTACGACGGTTTATCCATCGAGAAGGTCAGCATCTTTATGTTTTCGGGGTCGCCCCGTCCGGCACGTCCGCGCCAGTCAGGCCAATCCATGTAAACGGTACCTCCGGCGGCATGTCCGCTTTGGGTATCTTTTACCAGCACGAGGTAGCGTCCCCAGTCGGGGTAGTTTACGCGGAAGGTGATGCTACCCTTGCCGCCCGTGGTTTGCAGCTTACCCTGTGCCACCGGTTTCACCGAACTGTTGTTGACGTACGAAGCCATCGATTCGCTTCCGTGATTCCACCACCAACTCCAGTCAATTTTGTAGAGGGTGTACTCCAAGCCGGTGCGATTTACCGGTGTGCCGGCGGGCGACAGCGTCACCACGTCGAAGGTATGGTCGCGGTCGGTTTCCAGATAGTGACTGTTGGCGGGCATATTCAGGTTGACACCCACATACGATGCAAAGGGCGAGTAGGGCACGGTCTGCGTGTAGATGCTTGCATCGCCGCCCGGTTCGTACACACGGGCGATGAGCGAGGCGTTCAACATTCCGGGTGCCGATGTGCCGGCGGGCAGTTTCCAGTCGAAGCGTGTCTGCCCTGTGGCATCCAGCGTGCCTTCGTAGATGCTCTCTTTGGTTTGGGTGAAGTCCGACAGGGGGTTGTTAAAGGTATATTTGTCGTAGTTCTTAAATTGCGTGTTTACCTTGCTGAGCGATGCCTCCACTTTGGCTTTCAGATTGGCGGCGGTAGCACCGGTCAGCCAGCTTGATGTCAGTGTCACGGGCATTGTCCGGCGGTCGGCTTGTACCACCTCTTCCGGCAGTTGCATGGCTATCTTCAGTCGGTTGGGTTTAATGGTTTCGATGTGCACACTTTTATGGAAGCTGCTTCCTCCCACTTTTACATAGAGGTTCCATGTGCCGGTGAGGTCGTCGGCACGGGTAGGCAGGGCGAAGGTATAGAAGCCGTTCAGACCGTCGGTTTGCACCAGTTTGGCATAGAACTGTCCTTGTGGGTTGTACGCTTCCAGCATCACGGGGTGACGGTCGGGGATGCGTTGTTCGCGGTCTTCCAGTATAAACGAGATGTGCAGGGTGTCGCCCGGTCGCCATACGCCGCGTTCGCCGTAGATGTAGCCTTTCAAACCTTGTTGCACCTCTTTGCCGCCTACGTCAAAGCGGCTGGTTGATTGTTCTTCGCCGTCCACTACACGCACGTAGCTCTTTTGCTTGTCGGCTTCCGCCACTACGAGAAACGGTTTACCGGTGGTGGCAATCACTGCCAGTCCGTCGCCGTCGGTAGTCGCTTCGCCTACAGGCAGTAGTTGGTAATTGTAAGCGGTTAGCTTGGTGCCGCCTAGCGGTTGGGTGGTGTTGAGGTTGGTAGCGGCGACCCACAGTTTATTTTGTGAGTTGCGTTTCACTATCAAGCCGATATGGGTGGCAAACACGTTGCATGCGGCTTCGCGTTCGGATAGCATGTAGTAACTGGGGTGACAGGGGTTGTTGCGTTCGCGCCAGTTATAGACCGACCAGTCAATGCCGTCCAGCGTACTGTAGTAATAGTAGGCTTCCGATTTGTCCCAAGCGGCATTCTCTTCCGCAGAGATTCCGCTGTCGGCACTCTTCACCAAGCCTTGGTTATCGCCGGTTGCAGGTGGCGGATTCGGGGTATCGCCGTCGCAAGGGTAAGCCGAGTAAGCCTGTTTAAACGACAGGTAGAGGCGGTATATGGCATTCGGTTCTTGTTTCATGACGCCGCCCAAGTCCACCGTGTAATCTTCCCAACGATGAATATCCTTGGTAGGGTCGGCATCCAGACGGAGTGTCTTTTTGTACACCAACCGTCCCGAACGGCGCAGTTCGTAACTCCCTTTCAGGTTGTTGCTTTGCAGAAACATCGGAATGTTCTGTTCATAGATGCGCACTACGTTCAGGTCGACGGCATAGAGGTTCACTGCTTTAAAACCAATCACGGGATGGTCGGTATCGGGTAATATGGCAGCCTGTCCGGGCAGTTGTACTTGCGGGAAGAGGTTCACCGCCTCTATCGGCACACTCAACGAAGCGCCCAACGGCGTGTCGCGGTAATTTTTTAGTCCGGCATCTATGCGGAGGGTAATGTCAGCCTGTTTATGAGAGTCGAAATACATTCTCACGCGGTTGTCTTTCACCTGCATAACGGCGGACGGTATTTGGGTAATCTCTATCAACCCTTTCAGGTCCTGCACGGTGGACACCGGTTCGGAGAACACCATTTCCACGCCGTTTTCCGGTTGGTCTATTCGTTTGGCGGAGAGGTAGCGGAACGCCCCTTTTTCGGGGATGATGACCTCTTTGGTAAGCACATCGTTCGCTCCTATCGATGCTCCGTCGGCAGAGAGGCGCAGCCGATATTCCTTGTCGCCTTTGGGTATTTGGGCGATTTCAAACCGATAGCGCAGTCCGTCGTCCATGGATGTAAGGGTGGCGGCGAAGCTTTTGCCGTCGTTGCCTGTGGCGAGTAGCATTTTCTCCGTTTGTTCTTTGGTCACTGCATGGCTAAAACTCAGTGTGCCCGTCACAGTTGCCTTGTCGGGTTGTGCAGCCGTTACCACAATGGGGTCGGAGCTGAGGGTAAAGTTGGGCTTTTGCACCCTGAAGCCGAAGGTAAATTCTTTCAGCCGGTCGGGTACCTCAACGAAGTCATCCAGCTTGAAAGAGGCTTTATAAGCTTGTCCTGCTTTCAGTGCTCCCTTTGCGGGTACAAATTCCACGGTGCGGCTATTCACCCGATGGGCGGTGCCTTTAATCTCCGGCTTAAATCGGAACGGATTCGTTTGAAGCTCTTGGTTGGCATTGCCCGCCGGAAGTTCTTGCGTCAGTTCGATGCGAATGGTAGACGATTGGGTGAGGAGGTCTCCCGTGTAGG
>JAISHU010000044.1 GCA_031262385.1 Mediterranea sp. (in: CFB group bacteria) | reverse complement strand
GTTGAATTGTTTGCGAATGTGGAAATAGTCCATACCTTTGCGCCGCTCATACGGTTGCCTGTTGGCAGCTGTAAACAGATAAATAATGAATAACAACTTTGCAAATATTCTACTGTGCGGTATTATTATTCTACTGGAAACCTCCGGTGGAAGTGAGTTGCGCATGTAGTTGTTTGTAAGCACAAAAGATATACGAAAGCCTCTCTCACTTCCTTGTGAGAGAGGCTTTCGCCGTTTGTAACACATTTAATTAGATACAACAATGAGTGACAAGTTATTTATTTTTGACACCACCCTGCGCGACGGCGAGCAAGTGCCCGGCTGTCAGCTCAACACTGTCGAGAAGATTCAGGTTGCCAAAGCGTTGGAGGCTTTGGGGGTAGACATTATCGAAGCAGGCTTTCCTGTTTCCAGTCCGGGCGACTTCAACTCGGTAATTGAAATTTCGAAGGCGGTGACGTGGCCTACCATTTGTGCGCTAACCCGTGCCGTCGAGAAAGACATTGAGGTGGCGGCGCAAGCGCTACAGTTTGCCAAGCGCAAGCGCATTCACACCGGTATCGGTACCAGTGACGCGCATATCGTGTATAAGTTTAAATCCAACCGTGAGGAGATTCTGGAGCGTGCTGTGGCTTGCGTGAAGTACGCCCGCCGCTTTGTAGACGACGTGGAGTTTTATGCCGAAGATGCCGGTCGCACCGACAACGAGTATCTGGCGCGTGTGGTCGAAGCGGTTATCAAAGCGGGTGCTACGGTGGTGAACATCCCCGATACCACCGGCTACTGTCTGCCCGACGAATACGGACGCAAAATTAAATTTCTTGTAGACAACGTGCCCAACATAGACCGGGCTATCCTTTCCACTCACTGCCACAACGACTTGGGTATGGCTACCGCCAACACCATGGCAGGTGTGCTCAACGGAGCGCGGCAGGTGGAGGTCACTATCAACGGTATCGGCGAGCGTGCCGGTAACACCTCGCTCGAAGAGGTTGCCATGATTTGCAAATGTCACAGCGATATTCATATAGAGACGAATATCAATACGCAAAAAATCTATCCCGTGAGCCGGCTGGTATCCAGTTTGATGAACATGCCTGTTCAGCCCAACAAAGCGATTGTGGGACGCAATGCTTTTGCCCACTCCTCGGGCATTCACCAAGACGGTGTGTTGAAGAATGTGCAGACTTATGAGATTATCGACCCACACGATGTGGGTATCGACGACAATGCCATTGTGCTCACGGCACGTAGCGGACGTGCCGCTCTGAAGAACCGTTTGGAGGTATTAGGGGTGAGTATGGATAACGGTAAACTCGATAAGGTGTACGAAGAGTTTCTTAAGCTCGCCGATAAAAAGAAAGACATCAACGACGACGACATCCTTTTGTTGGCAGGAGCCGACCGTTCGCAGAATCATCGCATCAAACTCGATTATCTACAGGTAACCAGTGGGGTGGGGGTTCGCTCGGTTGCCAGTATCGGTGTCAGCATTACCGGCGAGAAGTTCGAAGCGGCGGCAAGCGGCAACGGTCCCGTCGACGCAGCAATCAAGGCACTCAAGAAGATTATCAACCGACACATGGTACTCAAGGAGTTTACCATTCAAGCGATTAGCAAGGGTAGTGATGATATGGGTAAGGTGCACATGCAGGTGGAATACGACGGACACGTGTACTACGGATTTGGTGCCAACACCGACATTATAGCCGCTTCGGTCGAAGCTTACATTGATTGTATTAATAAATTTAAGGAAGTTGAATAATGAATACACTTTTCGATAAAATATGGGATGCGCACGTAGTGCAGCAGATTTCCGACGGTCCCACACAACTTTACATCGACCGGCTTTATTGCCACGAGGTCACCAGTCCGCAAGCTTTCGACGGTTTGCGCAAACGCGGTCTTCGTCCGTTTCGCCCCGCGCAAGTGGTTTGCATGCCCGACCATAATACGACCACGTTGGGACAGGAGCGTCCCATCGAAGATCCTGTCTCGCGTACACAAGTTACTACGCTGGAGAAGAATGCCGCAGAGTTCGGACTGACCTACTTCGGAATGATGCACCCCAAGAACGGTATTATCCATGTGGTTGCACCCGAACAGGGCATGACGCTGCCCGGTATGACCATTGTCTGCGGCGATTCGCATACCTCCACACACGGTGCTTTGGGTGCCGTTGCCTTTGGTATCGGTACCAGCGAAGTAGAAATGGTGCTTGCTTCGCAGTGCATCCTTCAGTCGCGTCCCAAAACCATGCGTATCACGGTCGACGGAGAGTTGGGACGTGGTGTCACCGCCAAAGATATGGCACTCTACATGATGGCAAAAATGACTACGGCAGGTGCCACAGGTTACTTCGTGGAGTATGCGGGCAGTGCCGTGCGTAGCCTCTCCATGGAAGGGCGGCTTACTCTGTGCAACCTCAGCATCGAAATGGGTGCACGCGGCGGTATGGTAGCACCCGACGAGGTGACGTTCCAATATATAAAAGGTAGAGCGTATGCTCCGCAAGGGAAGGCATGGGACGAAGCCATGACTTACTGGAAGACGTTGCGCAGCGACGACGATGCCTTGTTCGACCATGAAGTGCACTTCGATGCTGCCGACATAGAGCCGATGATAACCTACGGCACCAACCCCGGTATGGGAGTGAGTGTGACGGGACGTGTTCCCGAAACGGGTGACGCTTCGTTCGGCAAGTCGCTTGCCTACATGGGCTTTACCGCAGGGCAACCTCTGAAAGGACAGCCTGTGGATTATGTCTTTCTGGGTGCTTGCACCAACGGTCGTATCGAAGACTTCCGCGCCTTTGCCTCCCTTGTGAAGGGACGTCGCAAAGCCGACGGTATCACCGCTTGGTTGGTGCCCGGCTCGTGGGAAGTGAACCGGCAAATCCGTGAGGAGGGCTTAGACCGCATACTTACCGATGCCGGCTTTGTCATCCGTCAACCCGGATGTTCGGCTTGTTTGGCGATGAACGACGACAAAGTGCCTGCCGGCAAATACGTGGTATCTACCAGCAACCGTAACTTCGAAGGACGGCAAGGTCCCGGTTCGCGCACGCTGCTGGCGAGTCCGCTTACTGCTGCCGCCGCCGCCGTGACGGGTGTAGTGACCGACCCCAGAGATTTGATGATGTAAGTGTGTTATCTCCGATAAAACAAAGAAAAAAGCAATGAAACAAAAGTTTACTACGATTACTTCGACGTGCATGCCTCTTCCGTTGGAGAACGTCGATACCGACCAAATCATTCCCGCCCGTTTCCTCAAAGCAACCACCCGCGAAGGCTTCGGCGAGAACCTCTTTCGCGACTGGCGTTACGACAAAGAAGGACGCCCTAATCCCGACTTTGTATTGAACGACCCGCGCTATGCCGACGCCCGTATACTGGTGGCAGGCAAAAACTTTGGCAGCGGTTCCAGTCGCGAACATGCGGCATGGGCTATTGCCGATTATGGCTTTCGTGCCGTGGTGAGCAGCTTTTTTGCCGATATTCACAAGAACAACGAACTCAATGTGGGGGTACTGCCCGTCACCGTGAGCGAAACCTTCCTACAGAGTTTGTTTGATAGCATCGCCGCCAATGCAGGCACTCGCATTACTATCGATCTGCCTGTGCAGACCATTACCAACCATGCTACCGGTGAAGTTGAGCACTTCGACATCAATGGTTACAAGAAGATTTGTCTCATGGAGGGACTGGACGACATCGATTTTCTGTTGGCTTCGAAACCTAAAATAGAAGAGTATGAAACAGCGCGTCATTGAAATAATGGATACCACGCTGCGCGATGGCGAACAGACGGGCGGTGTGGCATTTGTACCTGCCGAAAAGCTTGCCATCGCCCGCATGTTGCTGGAAGAGCTGCGCGTAGACCGCGTTGAAGTCGCTTCGGCACGTGTCTCGGAGGGCGAACGTAAGGCTGTGCGCATGATTACCGACTGGGCGACGCGCCACGGTCATCTGGAACAAGTGGAAGTGCTGGGCTTTGTGGACGGACATGCCTCGGTGGACTGGATACGCGATGCAGGCTGTCGTGTTATCAACCTGTTGTGCAAAGGTTCGTTGAAGCATTGTATGGCGCAATTGGGCAAAACACCTGCCGAACACATTCGCGACATTCGTGCCGTGATAGACTATGCCACCATGCAAGGACTGTCGGTCAATCTCTATCTGGAAGACTGGAGCAGCGGCATGAAAGACTCGCCCGATTACGTCTTTACGCTGGTAGACGCTCTTATCAACACCCCCGTGCGTCGCTATATGTTGCCCGATACACTGGGTATCTGTAATCCGCTACAAGTGATTGAGTATATGCGCAAAATGGTGAAGCGATACCCTCACACGCATTTCGACTTCCACGCACACAACGACTACGACTTGGCGGTAAGCAATGTATTGGCTGCCGTGCTGAGCGGTGCCAAAGGATTGCACACCACTATTAACGGACTGGGCGAGCGTGCCGGAAATGCACCGCTCAGTAGTGTGCAAGCTATCTTAAAAGATCATTTCAATGCCCTTACGCACATCAACGAAAGCCGGTTGAACGAGGTGAGCCGTGCCATTGAGTCCTACTCGGGGGTTGCTATTCCTGCCAACCGACCTATCATCGGCGAAAACGTCTTTACGCAGGTGGCGGGTGTACATGCCGACGGCGATAAAAAGGATTGCCTTTACCAAAACGACCTGTTGCCCGAACGTTTCGGACGCAAACGCGAGTATGCTTTGGGTAAGAACAGCGGCAGAGCCAACATTAGCAAGAACTTGGAAGACCTTGGGTTGGACTTGGATGAAGAGTCGATGCGTCGGGTTACCGAGCGTATTGTAGAGTTGGGCGACAAGAAGGAGCGTGTGACGCAGGAAGACCTGCCTTACATCGTAGCCGACGTGTTGAAGCACGATGTTGCCGACGAACGTGTGCGCCTTAAAACTTACATCCTTAACCTTGCCAAAGGATTGCGTCCCACTGCCACCATTAAAATAGAGGTTGACGGTGTGGACTACGAGGAGACGGCTACCGGCGACGGACAATACGATGCCTTTGTACGTGCCCTGCGCAAAGTGTACAAAGAACGATTGAAGTGCGACTTCCCCGTGCTTGTCAACTACTCGGTGACCATTCCGCCCGGCGGTCGCACCGATGCTTTTGTGCAAACCGTCATCACGTGGGATTACCAAGGTAAAGTGTTTCGTACCCGCGGACTGGATGCCGACCAGACAGAAGCCGCTATCAAGGCAACAATGAAAATGCTTAATCTGATTTAAAAACTCAAACTCATGAACTTAAAAATAGCTGTCCTTGCCGGCGACGGTATAGGACCCGAAATTTCCACCGTAGGGGTGGAGGTGATGAAGACCGTGTGCGCCAAGTTTGGTCACAACGTCAGTTTTGAATACGCACTTTGCGGTGCGGCCGCCATTGACCAAACGGGCGACCCGTTTCCCGAGGCTACCTACGAGGCATGTCTTCGTGCGGATGCCGTGCTTTTCAGTGCGGTAGGCGACCCCAAGTACGACAACGACCCCACTGCCACCGTGCGTCCCGAACAAGGTTTGCTTGCCATGCGCAAGAAGCTGGGGCTGTTTGCCAATATTCGCCCCGTGCAAACCTTCAAGTGTCTGTTGCATCACTCTCCTTTGCGTGCCGAGTTGGTGGAAGGTGCCGATTTCCTTTGCATTCGCGAACTCACCGGTGGCATGTATTTCGGCGAGAAGTATCAGGATAACGACCGTGCCTACGACACCAATCTCTATACCCGTCCCGAGATAGAGCGTATATTAAAGGTGGCATACGAATATGCCCGCCAGCGTCGCCGCCACCTCACCGTTGTCGACAAAGCCAACGTGCTTGCTTCGTCGCGCCTTTGGCGACAGATTGCGCAAGAAATGGCACCCCGCTACCCCGATGTCACCACCGATTATATGTTTGTGGACAATGCTGCCATGCGCATGATTCAAGACCCGCGTTTCTTCGATGTCATGGTAACCGAGAATACGTTTGGTGATATTCTTACCGACGAAGGTTCCGTTATCAGCGGTTCCATGGGACTGCTCCCTTCGGCTTCGATCGGCACGGGTACGCCGGTATTCGAACCCATTCACGGCTCGTGGCCGCAAGCGGCAGGACTGAACATCGCCAATCCGCTGGCGCAGATACTTTCTGTTGCCATGCTCTTCGAACACTTCGGACTGATGGAAGAGGGGGCGCTGATTCGTCGTGCCGTTGATGCTTCGCTGGATGCCTGTGTGCGTACGCCGGAGATTCAGGTGGTAGGCGGATTGCAATACGGCACCCGCGAAGTAGGGCGGTGGATTGTAAGACAGCTACTGTAGAATCGGTGATAAATTGTAAATAGTAGACTATTTCTAAACTATTCTATTGTTTGTATAAATAAAATAGATAAATTTGGCGCGTCAATAAGCTGTTAATAATACTATTATAATATCTTATGATTGCGTATGAAAATACATGAACATCAAACCAAGGAACTGTTCTCTGATTATGGTATTCCCGTAGAGCGGCACACACTGTGCTTCTCGCCCGCCGAGGCGGTGACGGCATACCGGAGGATGAATGTGAAAGGAGCCGTTATAAAGGCTCAGGTACTGACCGGCGGACGCGGAAAAGCCGGTGGCGTTAAGTCGGTGAAACACGAAGAAGATGTGTATCAGGCTGCAACGGATATACTGGGTATGACCATTAAGGGGTTGCCGGTGCGGAAGGTGCTGGTGAGCGAAGCGGTAGACATTGCTGCCGAATATTATGTGGGGTTTACTATCGACCGTAATGCAAAAGCCGTAACCTTGATGTTGAGTGCCGCCGGAGGCATGGAGATAGAAGAGGTTGCCGCCACCACTCCCGAAAAGATTATCCGTTATAGCATCGACTCCATGGTGGGGATGCCTGCTTATCTGGCAAGGCGCTTTGCCTTCGAACTGTTTAAAACGACGGAACAGGTAACGGCACTGGTCTCTATCTTACAATCACTTTACCGTATGTTTTTGGATAAGGATGTCTCCATGGTGGAGATTAATCCGCTGGTGTTGACCCGAAAGGGCGAGCTGATTGCGGTGGACGGCAAGATGACGTTCGACGACAATGCGCTCTACCGTCACCCGGAGATACAAAAGCTGTTTGAACCCGGTGAAGATGAACGCGTTGAGGCGGAAGCCAAGTCGAAAGGCATCAGTTATATTCATACCGAAGGCAATGTGGGCTGCATGGTCAACGGTGCCGGACTGGCTATGGCTACCATGGACATCATCAAACTGTATGGCGGCTCACCTGCCAACTTTCTCGACGTGGGCGGAAGTTCCAGTCCGACAAAAGTGGTGGAAGCCATGGAACTGCTGTTGAGCGATAAGCAGGTAAAGGTGGTGCTGGTAAATATCTTTGGCGGCATCACCCGCGGCGAAGATATTGCTATCGGACTGGTGGAGAGCTTTAAACGTATCAAGAGCGACATCCCCGTAGTGGTACGGCTCACCGGCACGGACGATGCCGCGGGGCGGAAACTGCTGAGCGGAGACCCTCGTTTTCGCATTGCCATGAGTTTGGAAGAGGCGACAAAGACGGCGCTGAGTATTGTAAAACTAAACAACTAATGACTATGAGCATATTGATAGACCAAAAAACCCGCGTGGTAGTGCAAGGTATTACCGGCAGGGACGGACATTTCCACACCACGCGCATGAAGAGTTATGGAACGCACGTCGTAGCAGGCACTTCGCCGGGTAAAGGCGGTACGACAGTCGAGGGTATTCCGGTATTTAATACCATGTACGATGCCGTGAAACAAACCCATGCCAACACATCCATCATCTTTGTTCCGGCACGCGGCGCTGCCGATGCCATTATGGAAGCCGCCGATGCCGGTATTCATCTCATTGTTTGCATCACCGAAGGCATTCCCACGTTGGATGTTATCCGTGCACATCATTTTGCTGCCGAACGCGGTTCTATTTTGTTGGGTCCCAACTGTCCCGGGTTGATTTCGCCGGGAAAGAGTTTGGTGGGGATTATGCCGGGCGCTATATTTAAACAAGGCGATGTGTGCATCATCAGTCGCAGCGGCACGCTCACCTACGAAGTAGCCCATCATCTTACTCTTGCCGGCATGGGACAGTCCACCGCTATTGGAGTGGGAGGCGACCCTGTGGTGGGCATCTACTACCGGCAGGTACTTGAGTTGGCACAAAACGACCCCGAAACATCTGCTATCGTACTTATCGGCGAGATAGGCGGCAATGCCGAAGAGAAAGCTGCGCACTACATCAGTCGGCAGGTTACGAAACCTGTTGTGGCATTCATTGCCGGACAGTCGGCTCCTCCCGGTAAACAGATGGGACATGCGGGGGCTATCATCTCCGGTAACTCCGGCTCGGCAAAAGAGAAGATTGCAGCCCTGCAAGCGGCAGGTATTCGCGTGGCGGGCGAACCGGCGGAGATACCTGATTTAATAATGCGTTAATGTGCTAATGAGGCGGTGTACTGACAGATAAGTTAGAGTTTACGCGTGACACATCACAATCACATGCGTAAACTCTAATTTATCTCAAAGATTCTATTACTTGAATTAGAAAGCTTAATCACTGAGTTACAAAGCCTAATCACGTGATTCACGATTCTCAATCACGTGATTTACGATTCCCAATCACGTGATTCATAAAACTCAATCACGTGAATGACAAAACTCAATCACTGAGTTACAAAACTCTATCACGTGAATGACAAT
>JAISHU010000004.1 GCA_031262385.1 Mediterranea sp. (in: CFB group bacteria) | reverse complement strand
AGTAACCGTTCCGCATTATGCCCTTGAGCAATGGCATTACATACTTCGTTCAATGAAGCGTCACGCAGTGTGTCGCCAACCATCCCCTTGCGTTCCAATACCGCAGAAAACTTGTTTCGCAGGAATAGTTTGACAGTGTTCTCGTCCAAGTCGTCTATAGTGGCATTTCGCACGGCAGCTTCGTCCGGCGCAAAGCTTCCACATTCTGTCATCATCTCTGCCAGTTCCGCATTGTCGAATACCTTACGCTTGTCGGCTCCGTTCTTAATCCATACGATACCTTTGTTGTCGTGGTAAGGCTTATTGATACCTTTTTGATATTGGCTACCACGATGTAGCCGCCATCAACATCCACAGTTTCTATATCCAGCAAGATGCTTGGCACGACATTATCAGATGCCATGTTGCCCAGCATATTGGTAGTCTCCTGCACTTCTTGGTAGGACAACGGATTGATAGCACCGGTTTTGTCATTGATGCCAATCACCAACTGCCCGCCACGGGAATTGCTGAATGCGACAAGTTCGCACCCCACATCGTATTTATCAAGGATACGCTCTTTGAACTGTATCTTGCTATCCTCGCCGAGGTCTCGGAGTTTCAAAATGTCTTCTGCTTTCATCTTCGCAATTGTTTTAAAATACAATTGTGTCACAAAAATAGTCGATTTTTGTGACACAACCGGCTTTACTCCTCAAATTTCAGGACAACTGCATCAAAAAATAACACACAACTATCCTACAATCATTCCCTTCCGAATTATCATTTTGACACATTGTCATATTTACCCCTCGAAAAACGCCTGTTTTTCGGGCTACGGTACGGCTTGTTCGTTTGGATGCCCGTAAATCGCGTTAAGTTATGTGAAAAATAGCCCTTATTATGCAGTGTAACAGGTAGATAAGTGGGCTAAATCCTTACAAGCGAAAAGTGTGTTCAGTGCGAAAAAAACATCCGATGGTGAGTGGTAATTGGCAAACACGTGAATTAGAAATGCCAATCAAGTGATTGGCGATGCTCAATCAGGTGATTGAGCGGAATAACTCACCGAGTTAGCGTGATAACTTACCGAGTTAGCGCCGTAAATCACCGAGATAATGAGCGTAACTTACCGAGATAATCAGTTGTTTCGGCACGTCCGTCACAAAAAACGTGCATTTAATGAATAAAAACGGTGAGCAAAACTCGTTATCTACCGGCTAAACGCACCTTTTCTTGAAAAGTGAAGTAAGAAATAAGCGCAAAACGGTGACATTTTTGCTCATATCGTACTATTTATCTATCTTTCCGCCCAAATTAATTAATTAAAAACAAACTATATCATGAAGAAAAGAGTTATGACATGCAGCATTTTGTTGTGGATGCTGACTGTGGTGGCTGTACAGGCGGCACGTATTGACACGGTAATGGTACACAGCGCATCTATGAATAAGGATGTGCAGGTAATTTATGTAATCCCCGATGCTGCTTTGGAGCGGACGCTCGTCAGGTACCCGGTGATTTACCTGCTGCATGGTTTTGGCGGCAATGCCTTGAGTTGGATACGCTTAAAGCCCGAATTGCCGCAGATTGCCGATGCTAAGGGTATCATTTTTGTTTGTCCCGACGCTAAAGGGAGTTGGTACTGGGACAGTCCCAAGAATCCGGAGTACCGCTATGAAACGTTTGTGGGTACCGAGTTGGTTCAGTACACCGATGCGCACTATGCTACGCAAGCCAATCGCACCGGGCGCGCCATTACGGGTTTGAGTATGGGTGGCCACGGAGCTTTGTGGCTCGCTTTCAGACATCCTGATACGTTTGGAGCGGGGGGAAGTACCAGCGGAGGTGTCGACATCCGACCGTTTCCTACCAGTTGGTGGATGAACAGACAGTTGGGCGAATATGCAGCCAACCGCGAACTGTGGGACAGTCACACCGTAATCAATCAGATTGACCGGATAAAGAAAGGAGAGCTTGCTCTGATAATCGATTGCGGTGAAGATGATTTCTTTTTGGAGGTGAACAAAGCCCTGCATCAGCGTTTGTTGGGACAGGGTATCGACCACGATTTTATTACCCGCCCCGGAGGGCATGCCGACGAGTATTGGGTTAATTCCATCGATTACCAAATCCTCTATTTCGACAAGTACTTCCGTCAGAGTAAATAGGAAAAATAGGTGTGCTTTTGGTGTAAGTTGATATTTCCATATTACTTGGCATACGGGCAAAAAAAAAGGAGTACCGCTGTACTCCAACCTTTGTTAACCTTAAATCTAATACTATGAAAAACACGTTGCAAAGGTATGGGTTTTGGGTAACTCTGCAAATTATTAAGGTGAAAGAGATGCAATTATAACATGATTTAATAAAAACAGGCGGAAGTGTAAACACATTCCGCCTGTTTTTAACTATTGGGGTACGAGCGCTTACGCTTCGTCCATCAAGATTTCGAGAATCTGGCAAGCTGCCTTGGCTACCGGAGTACCGGGACCGAAAATGGCGGCTACGCCTGCTTTGTAGAGGAAGTCGTAGTCTTGTGCGGGGATTACGCCGCCGGCAATTACTACAATGTCCTCACGACCCAGCTTTTTCAGCTCTTCGATGATTTGCGGCACCAACGTTTTGTGTCCTGCCGCCAGCGAAGATACGCCTACTACGTGTACGTCGTTCTCTACGGCTTCGCGTGCAGCTTCCGCCGGTGTCTGGAACAACGGTCCCATGTCAACGTCAAAGCCGCAGTCGGCATAACCGGTGGCAACCACTTTAGCGCCACGGTCGTGACCGTCTTGTCCCATTTTGGCAACCATGATGCGGGGCTGACGTCCTTCTTTCTTAGCAAACTTCTCGGCCAGTTCGCAGGCACGGGCGAAGTCTTTGTCGTTCTTACTTTCTGATGAATACACGCCTGATATAGTTCTGATTACTGCTTTATAACGTCCTACTATCACCTCGCAAGCATCCGATATTTCGCCCAGTGTGGCACGGACGCGTGCTGCTTCGACAGCCAGCTCCAGCAGGTTGCCCTTGTCGGTCTTCACACATTCGGTGATAGCGGCGAGTGCTTTGTCTACATCGGCTTGGTTGCGGTTTGCTTTCAGTTGCTTGAGGTGTTCTATCTGTTCTTGGCGAACGGCGGTGTTGTCAACTTCCAAGATGTCGATAGGAGCTTCTTTCTCCAAACGATATTTGTTGACGCCGACGATGGTTTGTTCGCCGCTGTCGATGTGAGCCTGTGTGCGTGCGGCTGCCTCTTCGATGCGCATCTTGGGGATGCCTGTCTCAATGGCTTTTGCCATACCGCCCAGCTTTTCAATCTCTTGGATGTGTTCCCATGCTTTGTGTGCCAGTTCGTTGGTAAGTGTTTCCACGTAGTACGAACCTGCCCACGGGTCTACGTCGCGGCAGATGTTGGTCTCTTCCTGAATATAAATCTGGGTGTTACGGGCAATACGTGCCGAGAAGTCGGTAGGCAATGCAATGGCTTCGTCCAATGCGTTGGTGTGGAGCGATTGCGTACCGCCCAATGCGGCAGCCATGGCTTCGATGCAAGTACGTCCGATGTTGTTGTAGGGGTCTTGTTCGGTAAGCGACCATCCCGAAGTTTGGCAGTGTGTGCGCAGTGCCAGCGACTTGGGATTTTTGGGGTTGAATTGCTTCACAATCTTTGCCCACAACATACGGGCGGCGCGCATCTTGGCAATCTCCATAAAGTGGTTGGTTCCGATAGCCCAGAAGAACGAGAGGCGGGGAGCAAACGCATCGATGTCGATGCCTGCGTTTACGCCTGCGCGCAGATATTCCAAACCGTCTGCCAGTGTGTAGGCAAGTTCGATGTCGGCGGTAGCGCCGGCTTCTTGCATGTGGTAGCCCGAGATAGAGATAGAGTTGAACTTCGGCATCTTTTGCGAGGTGTACTCAAAGATGTCCGAGATAATCTTCATCGAGAATGCGGGCGGATATATATAGGTGTTGCGCACCATAAATTCTTTCAGAATGTCGTTCTGAATAGTTCCTGCCAATTCTTCCAGTTTGGCGCCTTGTTCCAAACCGGCGTTGATGTAGAACGCCATGATAGGCAACACGGCACCGTTCATGGTCATTGATACCGACATCTTGTTCAAGGGGATGCCGTCGAACAGTGTCTTCATGTTCTCTATCGAGCAGATAGAGACACCGGCTTTACCTACGTCGCCCACCACACGTTCGTTGTCGGGGTCGTAGCCGCGGTGTGTGGCAAGGTCGAAGGCAACGGACAAACCTTTTTGTCCCGAAGCGAGATTGCGGCGGTAGAAAGCGTTAGACTCTTCGGCGGTCGAGAATCCGGCATACTGACGGATGGTCCAAGGACGCATCACATACATCACCGAATAGGGACCACGCAGATAAGGAGCGACACCTGCGGCATAGTTCAAATGTTCCATGCCTTCGAGGTCTTCTTTGGTATATACAGGCTTCACTTCAATGTGTTCGGGCGTCTTCCAGTCGGCAGCAATCCCGTTAGCCTTTTGCCATTCGGCGCCGTTTGTCGGTGCGAAGGCATCATCTATATGGATATTCTTAAAATCGGGTTTCATACGTTTTAGTTTATGAGTTTATGAGTTTTTTAGTCCTTTGAGTTTGAAACTTAAAAACTCAACAACTTATCGTTATACTCTTTGAGTGTATCCAGCACGTTTACGCGTACGTGAATAAAGTTCTCGATACCGGCAGCTTTCAGCTCGTCCATGTTGGCGGGCGAACCAGCTACGATAAACAGTGCGCGACCGTTCACGGCTTTGAAGGCGGGGACGGCGTATGTGGCATATTCGTCGTCGCTTGAGCAGAGCACCACGATGTCGGCTTGGGCAGCCATGGCAGCTTCTACGCCTGCTTCTACGGTTTCGAAGCCGAGGTTGTCTATTACCTCGTAGCCTGCGCAAGCCAAGAAGTTGCACGAGAACTGTGCGCGTGCCTGACGCATGGCGAGGTTGCCGATAGTAAGCATAAACGCTTTGGGACGTTTGCCCGAAGTTTCCGTTTGGAGTCGCAGTGCTTCAAATTCGCTGGCGGCGCGGTCGAAGTCGAGCGTAGGAATCGTGCTCTCTTCGTGGTCGGCGCAGCCACATTTGCCTGCGGTGCAAGTTACCGGTTTTTTGTTGCCGGCTATTTCGGTGAAGTTGGGGTATTGGTTGGTGCCCAGCAAGATGTCGCGGCGTTGAGCTACGGCGGTGTGGCGGGCTTTGTTGCTGGCGTTCACGGCAGCTTGTACGTTGCCTGCTTTTGCTTCGGCATAGAATCCGCCTGTCTCTTCGGTGGCAAGGAAGAGTTCCCATGCTTGTTTGGCGATGGCTACGGTGAGGTACTCGATGTAGTAAGAGCCTGCGGCAGGGTCAATCACCTTGTCGAAGTGCGACTCTTCTTTGAGCAGCAACTGTTGGTTGCGTGCCATACGTTCCGAGAAATCGTCGGGCGTTTCGTACGTTTTGTTAAAGGGGGCAACCGTCATCGAATCCACGCCGGCGAGTGCGGCACTCATGGCTTCGGTCTGCGTGCGGAGCAGGTTTACGTAATCATCGAATACGGTGAGATTGAAAGTCGATGTTTCGGCATGTACGCGCATCTTGGTGGCTTCGCAGTCGTGCTCGGAGTTGTAGGCAGCCACGATGTTTGCCCACAGCATGCGTGCCGCGCGGAACTTGGCGATTTCAAGGAAGTAGTTGGAGCTGATACCGAAGTTAAACTTGATGTTTTCGGCTACTTTCGAGGCAGGTACGCCTGCTTCGGTGAGGCGGCGCATGTATTCATTACCCCAAGCCAGTGCATAGCCCAACTCTTGGTAGATGTAAGCGCCGGCATTGTTGAGCGACAGCGCGCCAACGCCCAGCACGCGGTAGTGCGGTAGTGCGGCGGTAGCTTCTATCAATGCTTGGGCGGTTTCGGTGATGCTGCCTTTATCTTTACCTTTTGCAAGCATTTTCTCAATGGGATCATAGTTGATGGAGCCGTTGAGTTTCTTCAGGTCGTACTCTTTTTGGGTAAAATAGGTGGTGAGCAGGTTTGCCAGCTCTACCACATGTCCCATGCACGTGGTGAAGTTCAGTTCCACACATTCGGCACAGATGCCGTTGAGAAGTGTATCGATGTACTCGGCGTTAAGGTCGGCTGCTTTTACGCGGAAGCTCAGCGAGTCGATGCCTTTGTTAAGGATGTCCAGTGCTTTTGCGTTAGCCTCTTTGGGACATTCTACGCAAATATCTTGGCGCACCAGCCATTCGTTGTTGGTTTTCTTTGTGCCTCTGAGGTAAGGATACTCGCCCGGCAGGGCGTTAGTTGTCTTTAATCCCTCAAGGTCTTCCATGCGGTAGAAAGGTTGCACCTTAAACCCTTCGTTTGTTTTCCAAACGAGTTTTTTCTCGAAGTCGGCGCCTTTTAAGTCAGCGGTCGCTTTCTCCATCCACTGTTGGGTAGAGACCGGAGGAAACTCCGAGAAAAGCTTTTCTTTACTGTCTGCCATAGTTATTTTAATTTGAATCACGCCCTTAATTAGTTAGGGCACGTTTTTATTAATCGCGCGCAAAGATACTATATAAATGAAGAATGAGGAATGAATAATAGAGAATTACCCGTATAAATATTGCAAAAAAGCTCGGCTTAATTAAAAGAAATCTTCTTTCTTTGCAAAAAATATGTAACAAGCCATGAGAAACAATATTTTACTTATCATCGTGCTGCTCTTGCTTATGCCGTTGCCGGTAGTCGCCTACGACTACATGTTTAAGCATTTGGAGGTAAGCGACGGGTTGTCCAACAATCAAATCAATGCCATTCTTAAAGATTCCGAGGGCTACCTATGGTTTGGTACTGCCTCGGGGCTGGTGCGCTACGACGGTTATCAGTTTAAAACCTTTCGCAGTCACGACAACGACCCCACGTCGCTGCCCGACAATTACATTGTTCGCATCACCGAAGACGGGCAGGGACATCTGTGGATGCGCACGGGCGAAGGCAACTATACTCTTTACGACAGTCGTACGGAAAGCTTTACACACGATATGCGGGCGTGGATGTGGAACATCGGCATCGACGGTGTGCCGAACGAAGTGTTGGTAGATGCCGAGAAAAATATCTGGTTTTATGTGGAAGATAAAGGATGTTACTACTACCGGGTAGCCGAAGGAAAGGTACGCTCCATTACCTTCGCCGGAGAAGCGTTGCCCGCAGGCAGCATCACAGGTTTGGCGGAGTGTTCCGACGGATTGCTGGCGGTGTACGACGATGGCAGGGTGCTGTGCATCGAACCAGACGGCATGACGGTGAAGTGGACGTTGAACAAAATCACCGACGAACTCAAAGGTGTGTACGAAACCTTCTCGCTGTTTGTCGACCACGACAGCGACCTGTGGATTTACGGCGCACCGGGTGTGTGGGTGTACAACCTTAAGTCGGGTAGGTGGCAGTCGAAGTGGGACTTGCAGTTGCGCAACGGACAGCACAACATGGTGCGGGTGCTGGAGCAGGACAACCGCGGCAACATCTGGATCGGCAAAGACCAAGACGGCATCAGCGTACTCAACAAAGTCACCGGCGAAATCACTCAATTGGTTTACAATCCCAACGACGAACGCAGTTTGCCCAACAATACCATTTCGGCTCTCTACGAAGACAACAACGGTGTGATGTGGGTGGGTACCTACAAACGGGGTGTGGCGTACTCCGACGAAAGCATCTATAAGTTCGGTATCGACCATGTAGGCGACATCAACTGCATTGAAGAAGATACGGACGGTTCTTTGTGGCTGGGCACCAACGACACGGGGCTACTGCGTTGGAACCCCGTAACCAACCATATGCAGACGTACGCCTACAGCGGGAACAACGGTTCGGTGTCGTCCAATGTCATCGTAACGCTACTGAAAGCAAAGAACGGACTACTCTGGATAGGCACCTTCTGGGAGGGACTGAACTGTTTCGACGGACAACGCTTTATCCACTACCGTGCAGAGGCGGACAATCCCAATTCGCTTGCCAACAACAATGTGTGGGCATTGGTCGAAGATGGTGCCGGCAATCTCTGGATAGGCACACTGGGAGGCGGCTTGCAATGTTTCAATCCACGCACGAGAACGTTCACCACTTATAATATGAGCAACTCCGAGATAGCTTCCAATCACATCTCTTCGCTCTGTGTCACGCGCGACAATCTGTTGGTTATCGGTACCTCCTCGTCGGGTGTGTCGCTGTTCAATTTATCGACCGGTAGAATAAGCGCACTCCCCGCGTCCGCCGGACAGCTCTCCAACCGTAGCATCAATCAGGTGTACGAAGACAGTCGCGGTTTGATATGGATAGGTACGCGCGACGGTCTCAATCTTTACAATCCCAAGAGCGGAAAAATGCAGGAGTTGGCTTCACCACCGGGCGACATGCGCCTGTTTATCGCGGGCATCGTAGAAGACCACAACAAAAACATGTGGATAACCACCTCCAACGGAGTACTGAATGTGGTGTTGTCGTACGATACCAAAAGCGACCTCTACGCCGCCAATTACTACCTATACAATGCGAAAGACGGATTGCAGAACTGCGAATTTAACCTGCGTTCCCTCAAATGTCTTTCCACCGGCGAGGTAGCGATGGGCGGCATGTACGGAGTGAACCGCTGCCGTCCCGACAACATCAAGTACAACCGTACTCCGCCACATGTGATGTTTACCGGCTTCCAACTTTTTAACGAAGAGGTGAAGATTGGACACGAATACGACGGAAACATCTTGCTCGAAGAATCGCTCAACGCCATCCGCCACATCACGCTCGAACACCGGCAAAATGTGTTCACCGTGCAGTTTGCTTCGGACAACTACGTGCTGCCCGAGAAGATACAGTATCAGTACAAGCTCGAAGGCTTCGACAAGCAGTGGATGACGGCATCCGGCGGCATCGTTCCGCAGGCAACGTACACCAACCTGACACCGGGCAGTTATGTGTTGAAGGTGAGAGCCGTCAACAGCGACGGTTATGGGGGAGCCGACGAATCTGTACTTTCCATCGATATTCGTCCGCCTTTCTGGCTTACTTCGTGGGCATTCTTCGTTTATCTGCTACTGCTGGCAATGGTGTTGCTGCTGGCACGCAACGACGTGTTGAGGCGCGAACGTCACAAGTATAAAAGAAGACAGTTGGAGCAAGAGGCACAGAAAAACGAAGAAATCAATCAGATGAAGTTCCGCTTCTTCACCAATGTCAGCCACGAACTGCGCACGCCGCTGACGCTGATACTTTCGCCGCTGGAAGGAATGATAAAGGCAACTACCGACCCCGGCAAACTGGAACAGCTTAACCTTATGCACCGCAACGCCTTGCGCCTGCTCAACTTGGTGAACCAGTTGCTGGACTTCCGCAAGAGCGAAATGGCGGGACTCACGCTCAATCTCTCCGAAGGCGAGGTGGTGTCGTATCTGCAAAATATCTGCAATTCGTTTGTGGCACTGTCCGAGAAGCGCAAGGTACATCTGACGTTCTTCTCGTCTATCGCGTCGCTCAACATCATGTTCGACGACGACAAACTGGGGAAAGTGCTGATGAATCTGCTCTCCAACGCCTTTAAGTTTACTCCCGAAGACGGACGGGTAGATGTATCGCTGGAATTATTGCAAGGCGACGACCGACAACTCGAAATCAAAGTGTCGGACAGCGGGGTAGGTATCAGCGACGCCGACAAAGAGCATATCTTCGAACGATTCTATCAATCCAAGCGCGAGAGCGAAAGCAACCTTTCCACCGGCAGCGGCATCGGACTTAGTTTGGTGTACGACTATGTGACGCTGCACGGCGGCACGGTACGGGTAACGGACAATGTGGGAACGGGTAGCGTGTTTATTGTGGACATTCCGGTGATACCTGCCGAAACGTCGGCTGTGCCGGTCAACGAAGAGGCGGTTGTCCCGACCGGCGGGAAGAGAGAGCTGTCGTCGACAAAACCCGTGGCATTGGTGGTCGACGACAACGAAGACTTCGTAGCCTTTATGCGCTACTCCCTCAGCCTTTACTTCCGTGTGGAGTCGGCATCCAACGGCAAAAAAGCATGGCAACGGATTCCGCAACTGATGCCCGACATCATTGTGAGCGACCTGATGATGCCCGAAATGGACGGTAACGAACTGTGCCGTCGCGTGAAGTCCGACAAGCAAACGGAAGGCATCCCCTTTATGCTGCTTACGGCACGTCAATCCGTAGAAACCAAATTGGAAGGGTTGACCAGTGGTGCCGACGACTACGTAACCAAGCCGTTCAACGTCGAGGTATTGGTGCTGCGCATGCGCAAGCTCATCGCCCTTAGCGGCAAAGATCGCTCGCACAGCCGCATCAATCCCGAACCGAGCGACATCGTTATCACTTCGTTGGACGAGAAGTTGGTAGAAAATGCCATTAAATATGTAGAACAGCACATCTCCGACCCCGAACTGTCGGTGGTAGAGTTGGGACAAGAGCTGGGCATGAGCCGCATTCACCTCTATAAAAAGCTGCTCCACATCACCGGCAAAACGCCAACCGAGTTTATCCGCGTCATTCGCTTGAAACGTGCCGCACAACTGTTGCGCGAAAGCCAGCTCAACGTTTCGGAAATAGCCTATCAGGTGGGGTACAACAGTCCCAAATATTTCAGTAAGTACTTCAAGGAAGAGTTTGGCGTGCTTCCTTCGGTCTATCAAGAAGAACAAGGGGTGTGACGAAAGATGGCAATTGATTGTAGTATATAAGACGCATCCATTGACAAAGTGTCAAAACGTCAAACGAACCCTCGAAAAACGCCCTTATTTCGGACGGAGGGACGGCTCGTGGCTTTCGTTGGCAGTGTAGCGCGTTAAACTATGTAAAATACACTGCTTAATTCGCATACTCACAGTGAGATATGACGAAATTGTGTCAAAAAACAAAAAGCGCCTTCAGCGCGAAAAAACAGCTCCAAAAGGAACTTTATGAAATTATCTCGGCAAGTTATTGCGATAACTTGCCGAGATAACGCAATAATCTGCCGGGAAATACAGCTTAACTTGCCGAGATAATTTTCTAAGCCGGCAGTTAATTCGTTGTTTTCGCGTCGACAGTTTGTTGTTTCCGTGCAGATGATTCGTTGTTTCCGCGGAGTTGATTCGTTGTTTTCGCGTTTGCAACGAACTAACTACGGACTCGGAGTGTATTCTCTTCCGGCTGAGCACTCTTTTTTTGCAAAGTATGAGTTAGCAGAAAGCGCAATATTTAGACATTCTGATACATAAACAGGATATTCAATAACTTTATGATATTGGGTAAGGAAGAAAAGGGTAAATGCCTATGCGGGTGCTGTCTAAGAAACCGTTTTGAACTTTTTTACCGGTGTGCCATAAAAACAACAACTTCTTGTAATTTTTATATCCGGCATGTTAAAAGTACACGTTTGGACAAAATATGCCACTTTTTTGGACGATTTGTGTCGGTCGTGTTGGCGTAGAGCCGATAGCTTTGCAACATCAAATGAAACTAACCTGATAAAATGAAGCCGAAAATCTACCCTATTCTAATAGTTATGCTGTTGTGCGTCTCAACCGCAATGGCACAACGTACCGACATCCTCTTAAATCGTAACTGGATGTTTCGCTTCTCCTACCAAGTGCAAAACGGTAGTGGGGTGCAAGTAAATCTTCCGCATACTTGGAATGCCGGAGATGCGCTCGCTGCTAAGCCCGACTATTATAGAGGTATGGGTAACTATACCAAGAAACTGCATGTGCCTGCCGAGTGGAAAGGAAAACGTCTTTTTCTGCGCTTTGAAGGTGTCAACAGTGTGGCGAATCTGTTTGTCAACCAAACGCACGTGGGCGAACACCGCGGAGGCTACGGCGCCTTTGTGTTCGATATTACCGATTATGTAAAATACAATGCCGACAACATCCTGCTGGTAAAGGTAAACAACGCTTTGCAACTCGATGTGATGCCGTTGGTGGGCGATTTCAACTTCTATGGCGGCATTTATCGCGATGTTCACCTCATTCTTACCGACCCTGTTCACATTTCGCTGACCGACTATGCGTCGCCGGGCGTTTATCTGATACAAGACCATGTGTCGAAAGAGCAAGCCGACGTGCGGGCACGTGTGGTACTAAGCAATCACACCGATGTCGTACAAGCAGTACGTGCCCAAGTAACCGTGCGCGACGGTGCAAAGGTGGTGTTGCAACACTCTAAAGAACTTACCATAGAGGGCAAAGCTACCGCAATCCCCGAAATAAACCTCACATTGAGCAAACCACATTTGTGGAACGGTCGAAAAGACCCCTATATATATAAGGTGGAAGTGAAACTGCTGGATAAAGACGGCACCGCACTCGACTCTGTAGAGCAGCCTTTGGGATTGCGTTACTTCCATGTAGATGCCGACAAAGGATTCTTCCTCAACGGCGAGCACTTGAAACTGCAAGGCGTATGTCGCCATCAAGACCGTGCCGAACGAGGCAACGCTCTCTATCTTGAACATCACGACGAAGATGCGGCCATCATCGCCGAAATGGGTACCAATGCCATTCGTTTGGCTCATTATCCGCAAGCCGATTACTTCTATGGTTTGATGGATAAGTACGGCATCGTGACGTGGGCAGAAATACCTTTCATCGGTCCGGGCGGATACCAAGACCGCGGATTCAACGACCTGCCTTCGTTCCGCGAAAACGGTCGGCAACAGCTCATCGAACTTATACGCCAACACTACAATCACCCCTCTATCTGTTTCTGGGGATTGTTTAACGAACTGAAAACCGCAGGCGACAATCCCACGGAATACATTCGCGAACTGAACGACTTGGCACATCGCGAAGATGCTACACGCCTCACCACTGCCGCCAGCTTTCTGGGCGACGGTGAAGTCATCGGGCAGATTACCGACCTGATAGCTTGGAATAAATACTACGGTTGGTATGGCGGTTCGTTTTCCGACATGGGACGGTGGGCAGACAATGTACATAAAAACTATCCTCAATATAAAATTGCCGTTAGTGAGTATGGCGCTGGTGCCAGCATCTATCATCAACAAGATTCGTTGAAACGTGTCAACGCCACCTCATACTGGCATCCCGAAAATTGGCAGACAGCCTATCACATGGGTAATTGGAAGGTCATAGCCGAACGTCCGTTTATCTGGGGTTCCTTTGTTTGGAACATGTTCGACTTTGGCGCCGCCCATCGTACCGAAGGCGACAGACCCGGCATCAACGACAAGGGACTGGTAACCTTCGACCGTACAATGAAGAAAGATGCTTTCTACTTCTACAAAGCCAACTGGAACAAAGACGAGAAGTTTGTTTATATCGCCGAACGGCGTAACGTGCAGCGAACTCATGCCGACACGGACATTACGGTCTTCTCTAATTTGTCCGAAGTGGAGCTGATTGTAAACGGTCGCTCTTTGGGCAAGCAAAAGTCCGACGAATATGCCACCTTTGTGTGGAAAAGCGTTCGCCTTACCGAAGGAGACAATCGGATTGAGGCACGCACGTCGGGAGGAAAGCAACTCTATACCGATATTGTCACATGGAACCTAAGAGATTAAGGCATAAGATATAAGCCTAATTCTAACCTATTTTTTTTGTCCTACATTTTACCTGCTACTTACCTAATTCTAACCTGCTTTTTTTTGATTCTAACTTTATTATACTTTAAAATCGCGACTTATGATTCTAAGAAAACAAATCCTTTTACTAAGAAAGGAAGTGCTGACGGGAGTTCTTGTCCTCCTTGCAGCATTGGGAGCATTGCCTGTATATGCAGCGGCGACTCCTGTTTATGAAACTGTGGAGATGCAGTCTCCGCAACAGAATCCGGTTACCGTAAAAGGTACGATTACGGATGTCATGGGCCCTATCGTAGGAGCCAACGTCCTTCAGAAAGGAACTACCAACGGAGTGATTACCGATATAAACGGAGAATTTACAATAAGCGTACCTGCCGGTGCCATACTTGTGGTGTCGTACATCGGTTATGTCGAACAAGAGATTCCCGTAAACGGTCGCACCTCTATTAACGTAAAGTTGACGGAAGACTCGCAAGCACTCGAAGAAGTGGTGGTAGTGGGCTACGGCACACAGAAGAAAGTCAATCTTACCGGTGCCGTCTCTACCGTGAACTTTGCCGAGCAAGCCGAATCGCGTCCCGTTACCAATGTATCGTCGGCACTGGCAGGTTTGAGTGCCGGTGTGCAAGTGATGCAAACTTCGGGTCAGCCGGGCAAAGACGGTGCTACTATCCGTGTGCGCGGTGTGGGTACACTCAACAATGCCGACCCGCTGGTATTAATAGACGGTATCGAAGGTTCCATGGATGCGGTTAACCCGCAAGATGTGGAGTCGATGTCCGTACTGAAAGATGCTGCCGCATCGGCTATCTACGGTTCGCGGGCAGCCAACGGTGTTATCTTGATAAACACCAAACGGGGTAAAGCCGGTCTGCTCACGGTGAACTACAGCGGTAGAGTGTCATTTACCCGCCCCACCAACCTCATTGAAGGACTGACCAATTACGCCGATTACATGGAAATGTTTAACGAAGCAGTCGTAAACAGCGGCAGTCCCAAACGATTCAATCAAACTACTATTGACGCATGGCGCGAAGCTGCCAAAAACCCCAATGACACCAACGCAAACGGGGTACCCAACTATGTGGCTTTCCCTAATACCGACTGGCAGGAAACCCTCTTCGGTCACAACGGTGTATTGGTCGACCAGAATGTGTCGGTATCAGGTGGCTCTGAAACCATTCGCTTCCTCACTTCGGCAGGTTATCTGGATAACCCCGGATTGGTAGAGAACACAGGTATCAAACGTTATTCTCTGCGTGCCAACATCGAAGCCGATATAGCCAAATGGCTGACGGTAGGTACACGTACTTTTGCTTCTCAGGAAGACGGACAACCCGGAACGTTCGACAATGCCAACAATTATCTCCGTCAGGCCACTCCGGGCGTTTATCCCCGCTGGAACGGACAGTTTGGCGGTCCCGAAGCAGCCGAAGAGAGTCCTACGGCAAACAACATCTTGATGATGTTGAATAAGGACCTCGGTAGCAAGAAGAAAACCCTCTTCAATACCACCATGTTTGCACGGATTAACTTTATGGAGAATCTGTCGTACTCTTTCAACTTCAACTACTCACGCCGCTGGGATGAAGACCAAACGCGCACCAACCCGAAAGGTGACGAACGCATCAGGTTCAGTGATGGAACCGTATTGTTCCCTGAAGTCGCACCCGATAAGCTGAGCAGCTACTCCTACAATCATGGCAGATGGCAGTACACACTGCAAAACCTCTTGAATTACAATGTTACCATAGCACACGACCATGATTTGGGCGTTCTGCTGGGTTACGAAGAGAGCTATTACTACGAATATTCGCGTTCGTCTACCAAGCAAGGCTTCCCCAACTCAGACATTTATCAACCCGATGCCGGTACGGAGAATATCTCTATCGGCGGTACGGCTACCGATCGCGCCAGTCGTTCGTATTTCGGACGAATCAACTATGCCTATAAATCGCGTTACCTGTTCGAAGCCAACTTGCGCCGCGACGGTCACTCGCGTTATGCTACAGAAAACCGCTGGGGTACTTTCCCTTCGTTCTCGGTAGGATGGCGCGCGTCCGAAGAGAGTTTCATGGAGCCTACCCGTACTTGGTTAGACAACTTGAAGATACGTGCTTCGTGGGGTAAACTGGGTAATAACGGTGGTAACGATGTAGGTAACTACGAATATCAAGCTGTGTATAGCGCAAGCAACTACCCACTTAACGGTGTGCTGCAAAGCGGTTTCTACGCCAGCAATATAGCCAACCAAGTACTTTCGTGGGAGAAATCAACACAAACCGACATCGGTTTAGACTTGGCTGTACTACGCAACCGACTGACCTTAGAATTCGACTGGTATAACAAAAAGACCACGGGTATCTTGTTCCAACCGGCTATCGACATTACTGCCGGAAACAAAACGGCTCCCCGCATGAACATTGCCGAAATGACCGACCGCGGTATCGAACTTACTTTGGGGTGGAAAGAGCGGATTGAAGACTTTTCTTACTCGGTAAGTGCCAACTTTGCTTACAATCACAACCAGATAGATAAGTATAAAGGTGTCTTCCAAGCCGGCTGGGTGGTAGACGAAAACGGCAATAAGACGTGGAGCAGCAACATCGGTCAGGTGGCTTCGTCGAGTTCGGCTGTTGACCCCATTGTACAGGGTAATATGTCTAAAGAATTCTACTTGAAGAACGTCTATCATGGCACCGGTAAAGGCTATGCTGCCGACGGTGTAAACGGTGGACCTAAAGACGGTATGATACGCACCGAGCAAGATTTGGAATGGGTAAAAGCTATGATTGCCGCAGGTAAGACGTTTATGCCCAACACAACCGTAGGAAACAAAGGATTGTGGTATGGCGACTATGTCTATGCCGATGCCAATGGCGACGGCATTTACGGAAGTTCCGACGACCGCGTATTCCAAGGCAAATCGGCTACACCTAAGTATAACTTCGGTCTTCAACTCGCTTTGGCTTGGAAAGGATTCGACCTCTCTATGAATTGGGCGGGAGCTGCCGGCTTCAATCTCTATTGGGCACCGACTTCCGGCTATAACTCTACCGGCATACGCTTAGGATTGGCTATCCCCACCGAAATAGCGAACAATCATTATTTCTACGATCCGACCAATCCCTCTGACCCGCGTACCAATATCTATGCCAAGTATGGACGTCTATCGGAAGGCGAAAGTGGCTATCAAAATACTGAAGGCGGTACAACCCTGAATATGTATAATGCTAACTACTTAAAACTTAAAAACCTAACAGTAGGCTATACCTTGCCGAAGAACATAGCACGTACCCTATTTACACAAAATATACGCGTATATGTATCGGGCGAAAACCTACTCAACTTCAACTCTTTCCCCGGACAAGACCCCGAATTGGGTAACAACCCCACTTACACTTCGGTAAGACAATGGGCGATCGGAGCGAATATCACCTTCTAAACAACAAAGAATTATGAAACTATTAAGAAATACATTCTATATAGGTCTGCTGACCGTTGCTACCCTGAATAGTAGCTGTCGCGGAGATTTGATGGACTTGAATCCATACGATAAAGTGGCATCGGGTAGCATGTGGAAAAATGAAGCGTTGGCCGACCAAGGCGTTATATCCATTTATAGTCAACTGCGCATAGATAACAACTCGTCGAGTAGTTTGCCGATGTCACTTGTTCTGGAAAGCCTTGGTGCTTCTACCGACTGTCGAGACAGTTGTTATACAATGTTTTTCGGATACGCATCGGGAACTTCGGGTATGTTTAGAGTTTTCTGGCAAAAGAACTACGAAGGAGTGATGCGTGCCAACGATGCCATCAATAACTTGGATAAAGCCGGAATGCCCGATTCTAAATATAAACGCTTACTTGCCGAATCGAAATTCCTGCGTGCTTGGTTCTACTATCAACTCAACTCGGTTTTTCACGGTGTGCCTTACTATACCGAAATGGTATCTGTAGACGAATTGACCTTGCCCCGACTTACCGACGGAGAAACATGGCAGAGGATTGTAGACGATCTCACCGACTGTGTCGTCGAAGTCAATCTGCCCGACCGCTACGAATCGGGTAATGCAAACTACGGACGTGTCACTAAAGGAGCCGCTTATGCCCTGCGTGGTAAAGTCTATCTGTGGATGAATGAGTGGGATAAAGCCGAAGCCGACTTTAAGAAAGTGGGCGATGTAGGATATACACTGTACACCACGGGCACTTACAAGTCGCTGTTTAAAGAAGCCAACGAACAGTGTCCCGAAATGATATTCTCCATGCAGTGCATCGGACAAGAAAATTTCGGTAACACTTGGGGCTTCCGTTACGGAACTCGTGGTATTCTGGGTGGCGGAGGTTGGGACACTTTCTTCCCCAATACCGATTTTGTGGATTCGTACGAAAATGCCGATGGTTCCAAATTCAATTGGGACGACATCATTCCCGGCTATAACGCAATGCCCACAACGACCGAAAAGGCTGTTTACTTCCTGCGCGACGATCTTTCGGCTACAGAAGAAGAAAGTGCCGTTAAAAATCAGAATGTGGATATGTCGAAGTACATCAAAGGCGGTAACGAAGCACGCATTAAGAAAGCTTACGAAAATCGTGACCCGCGCTTGACGCAGACTATTATCACACCCTATTCGAACTTCTTCGGCACGGACGGTACCAACGATTACAATTATACCATGCGCTGGCCTTATCGGGGAAATGCAGCACCCGACCTCGATTTAAAGAGCGACCAAACCGGTAAGTTCTACTACTACTATCGCAAGTTTGTGCCCGAAGGACTGAATGAAATCCCTAATCGTTACTATTCGCCCATTGACATTCCATTGATTCGTTATGCCGACGTGCTGTTGAACCGTGCCGAAGCCATTAACGAACAAGGTTTTAAGTCCGAAGCAGTAGATTTGGTGAACTTGGTACGCAATCGTGCCGGTGTGGCTCCGCTGCAAAGCACCGACCCAAGCAAACCTACTTACGTAAACAGCCAAGCTGACATGCGTCTGCGCATTCAGAACGAACGACGCTGGGAACTGGCGGGCGAAGGCATTACTTACTTCGACGAACTTCGTTGGAGAACTTGGAAGGATGTGAAGTTTGGCAACAAGGGTGGTGTGAAAGAGATTTGGGGTACCAATTCTTTGGAATATAACTATGCCGGCGATTACCTGTACAATTGGGCTATCCCAAGTTCGGTCGTACAAATGAATCCGAATGTTAAACAAAACGATGGCTGGATTAACTAAAACTATTCTATTTAGACACTGTTTCATGTAAAAAGATTGTTTAAAGAAGGAGGGAACAAAAGCTTCTCAGTACTTTTGTCCCTCCTTTTTTTATATTACTAAAATGAATAAGTTACGATTTCTAAGCATCTGCCTACTACTAACCTTTGCAACAAGTAGCTATGCTTACACCGAACGCAATCTGTTGCAACACGCAGCCGATTTGTCACAGTTGAAAGCCGCGTTGGTGATGGACCGCCAATGGGTTCCTTACCCCGATTATGCCGACCGTGCAGGTTGGGATACTTTGTTGGGCGACCACAAAGAGTTCTTGATAGAGCAGGGCGAAGTTTTGCTTAACTATCAGTGGAAGCTTATCAAAGCAACCGATTACATGGAGTTTGAGCGTAGCGGCAACCGCAACGTGATGCAAATACCCTACGACGACAACATCATCGCTATTTCGCGCTTACTGCTTGCCGAACTTGCCGAAGGCAAGGGGCGCTTTGTAGACCAACTGATTAACGGTGTGTATCAAGCGTGCGAAATGACGTCGTGGGCGCTCTCGGCACATTTGGTGGTGCAACATAGTCGGCGATCTCTTCCCGATTATCGGGAGAATATCATCGACTTGGTGTCGGGCGACCTTAGTTCGCTGCTATCGTGGACTTACTACTTCCTCCACAAAGAGTTCGATAAAGAAAATACGGTAATCGCCGAACGGTTGCGACACGAGATAGAGCGTCGCACCTTGCAACCCTATATGAATGAAAACCGTTTCTGGTGGATGGCATTCAATTATAAGCCGGGCGCGTTGGTCAACAACTGGAATCCGTGGTGCAACTCCAATGTGCTGCAATGTTTCTTTCTGCTGGAAGACGACCGCGACCGGTTGGCGGAAGCCGTTTACCGTACCATGATTTCGGTAGATAAGTTCATCAATTACACCCACTCCGATGGTGCTTGCGAAGAAGGTCCTTCTTACTGGGGGCATGCTGCCGGTAAACTGTACGACTACCTGCAAATGTTGTCCGACGGTACGGGAGGAAAGGTCTCTATCTTCGACCAACCCATGATTAAGAATATGGGCGAATACATTGCTCGTTCGTATGTGGGTAACGGTTGGGTGGTAAACTTCGCCGATGCCTCGGCAAAAGGAGGCGGCGACGCCCCGCTGGTGTATCGTTACGGCAAGGCGGTTGGCAGCAAGCTTATGGAAGCCTATTCGCTTGCACAAATCAGTGCGACGAAAGAAGAACCGTTGGCGGTGCAGCGCGATATCTTCCGCGCCTTGCAATCTTTACTGTATGTCAAGGAGATGAAACAAGCAACGACAACAACAGTCGCAGCCGACAAAGGTTACACATGGTATCCCGAGACGGAGTTTTGCTACATGCAAAACAAAAGCGGCTTCTTTCTTGCCGCTAAAGGTGGCTTTAACGACGAAAGTCACAATCACAACGATGCGGGTACTTTCTCGCTCTACCTCCACACCACGCCCATTTTTATTGATGCCGGCGTAGGAACTTATACCCGCCAGACATTCAGCAACGAACGTTACACAATATGGACCATGCAGAGCAACTACCACAACCTGCCGCTTATCAACGGGGTGCCGCAAGCTTATGGTAGCAGGTACCGTGCCTCGCAGGTGTCGTTCGATGCCAAGCGTTCCCTTTTCAGTGCCGACATAGCCACTGCTTATCCTGCCGAAGCGGGCGTGAAACAGTGGGTGCGCAGCTATGCACTTCGCGGAAAAACAGTGAAAGTTACCGATGCGTTTGTGCTGAACGAGCTGAAGGCTCCTACGCAAGTGAATTTCTTGACATGGGGTAAGGTGGACTGTTCGCTTCCGGGTACGGTTACGGTGGAGGTAAACGGAGAGAAGGTGCGGCTGACTTACGACGCGAGGCTGTTCCGTGCCGACATGGAAACCCTTCGGTTGGACGACCCCCGGCTGTCCAACGTATGGGGCGGCGAAATCTACCGTGTTTCGCTGACAACTCTTCATCCTGTGCTTACAGGTACTTATACTTACACTATTACTTCGTTGAATTAATCCTAACAAACTGAGATATGAAACAAATTTCTCTGCTTTTAACGACCTTTTCTCTGCTGTGCTATTCGTGTGGCGGAGCACATCATACGAAAGAACTTGCTTTTGTAAACGACAATATAGATTATGCTCACCACCAACTGAAGAATGCACTGGCTGTGATAGAAGAAGACAGCAGTCGCATCTTGAATCCGGTTACCACCCGCGACGACGGTTCGGTGGTCTATTGCGGCTATTCCGACTGGCGTAGCGGTTTCTTCCCCGGTTCGCTGTGGTATCTGTACGAACTTACCGGCGATACCGCAATACTGACTCAAGCCAAGCGACAGACATGGAACATCGAAAAGGCGAAAGACCTGACGTGGCACCACGACGTAGGCTTTATGGTGGGATGTAGCTTTGGTAACGCACTGCGTATCATGGGTGATGCCGAGTATGCCGATGTGATGATTCATGCCGCCCGCTCACTTTCTACCCGCTTTCGTCCTGCCGCCGGTGTCATTCAGTCGTGGGACGTAACACGCGGCTGGCAGAGTCAGCGCGGTTGGGAATGCCCCGTCATTATCGATAATATGATGAACTTGGAGCTGCTTTTCGAGGCTACCCGTCTCAGTGGAGATTCTACTTTCTATCGCATAGCGGTGTCGCATGCCGACCGCACCTTGGCGGAGCAGTTTCGTCCCGACGGAAGTTGTTACCACGTGATAGATTACAGCCTTACCGACGGTTCGGTGCGTCATCGCCAAACGGCACAAGGCTATTCCGACGAGTCGGTGTGGAGCCGCGGACAAGCATGGGCTATCTACGGTTTCACGGTAGCCTATCGCGAAACGGGCAACCGCAAGTACATAGACCAAGCCATCAAAACGTTTGAGTTCATGAAGAATCTCAAGAATCTTCCTGCCGACCAGATACCCTATTGGGATATGTCGGCACCCGGCATCCCCAACGAACCTCGTGATGCTTCGACGGCAGCGTGCATGGCTTCGGCGCTCTATGAAATGAGTACGATGCATCTTCCGAATGCCAAAACGTACGAAGAGTACGCCAATTGGTTAATGACTTCACTGGCTTCGCCTTCCTATCGTGCCGCATTGGGAACTAACGGCAACTTCCTGCTGATGCACTCCGTAGGTAGCATCCCTCACAATGCCGACGTGGACAAACCGCTCAACTACGCCGATTATTACTTTATGGAAGCATTGAAACGGAAGAAGAAGCTATTGGGTGAGTTGTGAGCTAAATTGTCTTGATTACCATTCGTAAACCGGGAAAAATAAGTATGTTTGTCCCTGCAAATATACCTGTACCCCATGAATATCATCAACACCCTCAATGACCTGCTTTGGACATACCTTCTGATAGCCTTGCTATTGGGATGTGCGCTTTGGTTCACCGTTAAAACACGTTTCGTACAATTTCGCATGATAGGCGAGATGGTGCGACTGCTCGGCGATTCCGCCGGTAAGCGCTCCGGCGAGAAACATATCTCCTCGTTTCAAGCTTTTGCAATCTCTATTGCCAGTCGTGTAGGCACGGGCAACTTGGCGGGTGTGGCTACTGCTATCACTATCGGCGGAGCGGGGGCTGTTTTCTGGATGTGGGTCATCGCGTTGTTGGGTGCTGCCAGCTCGTTTGTAGAATCTACCCTTGCACAATTATATAAGGTGCGGGGGACAGATTCGTTTGTGGGCGGACCGGCTTACTACATGCGCAAAGGATTGAAACAGCCTTGGATGGGGGTACTCTTTGCGGTGCTGATAACCGTAACGTTCGGTTTTGCTTTCAACTCGGTGCAGAGCAATACGCTATGCGCTGCCTTCGAACACGCTTTCGGGTTCAATCACGTGTGGGTGGGCGTTGTTGTTACGCTTGCCACGCTGCTCATTATCTTTGGTGGTGTACAGCGCATCGCTAAGGTTAGCAGCGTTATTGTGCCCGTTATGGCGTTGGGTTACATTGCTTTGGCATTGGTTATCATCGTGATGAACATCACCCAGTTGCCCGCGGTTATCAAACTGATTGTCGGTAGCGCTTTCGGATGGGAACAGGCGTTGGGTGGCGGTGTGGGCATTGCCCTGATGCAGGGAATCAAACGGGGACTGTTCAGCAACGAAGCCGGTATGGGTTCGGCACCCAATGTGGCAGCCACAGCCTACACTTCGCACCCCGTAAAGCAGGGGTTGATACAGACACTGGGAGTATTT
>JAISHU010000150.1 GCA_031262385.1 Mediterranea sp. (in: CFB group bacteria) | reverse complement strand
TCACGTGATTTACGATTCCCAATCACGTGATTCATAAAACTCAATCACGTGAATGACAAAACTCAATCACTGAGTTACAAAACTCTATCACGTGAATGACAATGTTCAATCACTGAGTTTTCTAAACTGGTTCGTATTTCGTTGTCATCCCAAACTAAACTTTTTGTGTAGATGTGACCCGCTAAACTCTAATTTATCGCACCCCATGCGCAGCCAAAGATAAATTGGTTGGTTGGTACCTAAAGATACCCCGCTCTTTAGAACGCTTATTTCTTTTTCGCTGCAAACCGTCCGCGCTTGGGTTTGGCGGGTGCCGAAGCTTCTTTCTCTTGTTGCAGTTTGACTAATTGCATACAGGCTTCGAGCGTGAGGTCTTGCGGTACAATGTCTTTGGGTATCTTGTAGTTGCTTCCTTTGTAGGCGATATACGGACCGTAGCGACCGTTCATGATTTCGAGGTCGGGGTCTTCGTCGAACTTCTTTAGATGTTTCTTGGCATCGTTTTCGGCTTTGGCTTTAATCAGTTCCAAAGCCTCTTCGAGCGTGAGGTCCATGGGGTCGGCACCTTTGGGCAGCGAAGTGTAGGTAGCATTGTAGTAAATATACGGACCGAATCGTCCCACGTTTACCGTCACCTTTTTGCCGTCGTGTTCGCCCAGTGTGCGGGGCAGTTTAAAGAGTTCCATAGCTTCCTCAAGGGTGATGGTTTCGATAGACATGCCTTTGGCGAGCGGTGCAAAGCGGGGTTTGTCGGTATCTTCGGCAGTACCGATTTGTACCAGCGGACCGAATCGTCCTATCTTCGCCGATACCTGCTTGCCGCTTGCGGGGTCGATGCCCAGCACGCGTTCGCCGGCTTTGTGTGTGCTTTTGGTAGTCAGCGCCCCGTCCACCATAGGGTGGAAATCTTTGTAGAAATCCTTCAGGATGCTTGTCCACAGAGCTTCGCCTTCGGCTATTTCGTCGAACTTTTGCTCCACGCCGGCGGTAAAGTTGTAGTCCATAATCTTGGGGAAGTACTGCATCAGGAAGTCTGTCACCACCGTACCCGTGTCGGTAGGGATGAGTTTTCCCTTGTCCGAACCGGTAGTCTCGGTGCGCACGGCATCGGTTATTTTATCTTTTTTCAACGAGAGCACGTTGTACGAGCGCTCTTGTCCCGGTTTGTCGCCCTTTTCCACATACTCGCGCTGCTGTATGGTAGAGATAGTGGGAGCGTAGGTCGACGGTCGACCGATACCCAACTCTTCCATTTTGCGTACCAAGCTTGCCTCGGTGTAGCGGGGCGGAGCTTGTGTGAAGCGTTCGGTGGCATTAATTTCTTTGTATGTCAGTGCCTCACCCTTGGTGAGCGGCGGTAGCAGTTCTTCGGCGCGTTCGCTGTCGGAGTCGTCGTCTTGCGATTCGCGATAGACACGCAAGAATCCGTCGAAAGTCACCACTTCGCCTTCGGCAACAAATGTCTCGGCGGCATTGCTGATGCTGATAGTGGCAGTAGTCTTTTCTACTTCGGCATCCGCCATTTGCGAAGCGACGGTGCGTTTCCATATCAGGTCGTACAGCTTCTTTTCTTGGGGGGCGCCGGTGATTTGACTCTTATCCATATAGGTAGGGCGGATTGCTTCGTGTGCCTCTTGCGCACCTTTGCTTTTGGTATGGAAGTTGCGCGGGTGTACATACTTCTCACCCATAAGTTGCAAGATAGCTTCCTTGCCGGCATTAATGGCAAGTGCGGAGAGGTTCACCGAGTCGGTACGCATATAAGTAATGTGTCCGGCTTCGTAGAGCTGCTGTGCCACACGCATAGTTTGCGCCACTGTGAATCCCAGTTTGCGTGCCGCTTCTTGCTGGAGGGTGGAGGTTGTAAACGGAGGTGCCGGACTCTTTTTGAGCGGGCGTTTGGTAATATCTTCTATGGAGAAGGTGGCATCTTTGCATTTTAGGAGAAGCTCTTCGGCTTCGGCTTTGGTTTTAAGGCGGCGTTGCACTTCGGCTTTCAGTTGCACACTCTTACCGGTGGCGTCGGGCACCATAAAGACGGCAGTAACCCTATAGGCGGCTTCGGCATTGAAGGCATGGATTTCGCGTTCGCGTTCCACGATGAGGCGTACGGCTACCGATTGCACACGACCAGCCGACAACGAAGGTTTCACCTTTTTCCACAACACGGGCGAGAGTTCGAAACCCACAATGCGGTCGAGCACCCGTCGTGCTTGCTGGGCATTTACCAGATTGATGTCGATGCTGCGCGGCGTTTCAATGGCGTGCAAAATGGCACTTTTGGTTATCTCGTGAAAGACAATGCGCTTGGTGTGTTCGGGCTTGAGTTGCAGCACCTCGTACAGATGCCAAGATATAGCCTCTCCTTCGCGGTCTTCATCGGAAGCCAGCCATACGGTATCGGCTTGGTCGGACTCGGTCTTGAGCGATTTCACCAAAGCCTTTTTATCAGCAGGGATTTCATAATCGGGAGCAAAGTCGTGCTCAACATCAATGCTAAAGTCTTTTTTCTTAAGGTCGCGTATATGACCGTAGCTGGAAAGGACTTTATACTCTTTTCCCAAAAACTTTTCTATGGTTTTTGCTTTCGCCGGTGACTCGACGATGACAAGGTTTTTCGACATATATCTTACTGTTTACGAATGGAGTGCCATTCAATTTTGGGCGCAAAAGTAGAAAAAACTATTGATACACAACAGTTGTACACTTAAATAATCTTTAAAAGCGGAAACGCAGACCACCGACGAAGTTGAATCGTTCGGCAGCGTAATACCAATCCTGTTCGTACTTTTTGTTCAGCAGATTGTTGAGTTGTGCATAAATAGTAACAGCGTCGAACACGTTGTAGTCGACTCCGATATAGAGATTGTTCACGGGTGCTTTCTTATACCGGAGGCTTTCCACAGCCTGTACACTCGGACGGGCGATGTAGTGCATTCCCACGTGTAGCTTCAACGGTTGGATGGGGCGGTAGTCCAAACGGAGGTTGCCTTCGAATGCCGGCTTGAAGGCGAGAAGCCCCAAATAATCAAAGCCTTCGTAGTTGACAATCTCTTTTGCATCCCAGTGTCGGTACACTCCACTTGCCGTTGCGGTAAACTGCTCTTTGTAGTCGTAGCGGAGTTCGGCTCCCACATAATAATTATAGGTGGTGACGTTCAGCGGTATCAAATCAAAAAAACCTGCCGGATAGTACTGAGAAGCTTGGGCTACCACAACGGTCGTTCCTAAATCGTTCTTCATGTTTTGATAACCGCCATAAAGATTGAACCATAAACCAACGGCAGGCGAAGCTTTGAAACCCACTGCCGCATTAAGCCGTTCGTAGGAATTGTGCAAACTACTACTTATAGGCATCCATGTGTTGGAATAAGGTTGCAGTTCGGCAAGTCGGCGGAAGTCGTTCAGTATCATCCCCCCGGTAGCTTGTGCATAGAGCACATAGCTGTCGGCAAAGGTATATTGCAGCGAGATATCGGGGGCTGCGTTGATGCCTTTGTCGAACCCGAAAGTGTAGTCGACACGTGCGCCCAACTTGATGCGCCAGTCGTCGTTGTCGTACAGGTAATAGGGATTGGCATGGATAATCGTCTGCGATTGAATCTCTTTTTGGGAATAAGTCAGGTTGTCGAGGGTAAAGTCTACGGCGATATGCTGTTCTTCCGAAATCCTGCCCAAGGCTCCTGCCTGAAGATTAAGATAATTCTCCGAAACATCGTCGTAAGTGAAGAAATGTTTCCTACCGAACAATTTATAGTAGCCCGCCAAGTGATATTGCAACGATGCGGTACGGTCGGTGGAGTGTATGCCGATATGGAAATCGCCCGCGGTAAACTTCTGCCGGTCTCTTATGACTTGAGGGTGATAATTGAAATTGTGCAAATCGAAATGCGCCGCGATGTCCAAGTCGGCGGCATCAAAGCCGTGTGTGTAGTTCACGCCGGCATGGGTACGATAGTAACGCGACCGCCACTTGCCGGTTTGGTAGATATTGTCCAGCTTGCCGTTCATTCCTTTCAGGTAGAGGTCAACACCTATTATATCCGTACGCGAAAGAGCGAACAGATAACCACCGGCAACGTCGAGGTTGCCATAGTTACCGTAGCCCAGACGGGCATAACCGCGCGGTGCCTTGTCGGGAATCTCTCTACGGCTGTAAACGGGGATTGCGGTGGCAGGTATTTCGGTGGCGGGAAGTAACGTATGGTCGTACTCCACAGCTTCTTTCACAACGACCGGCGTCTCTACTTCGGGAAGAACATTCACTTTAACGGCATCCCGAATATCCGGATTGTACTCTTGCTCTACCACCACGGTACGGTTGAGCGTGGTGTCGGTAACTTGCGTTTGTGCAATCATTCCCACCGGAAAGAGAGCCACTACACCTATGATAGATAGTATCTTCTTCATGGCTATTTCGCTACTTTTTTGTCGCAAAAGTAGTGAAATCCTTCAGAACTCCTTACTTTTGTGGTCGTTATAAACTAAAAAAGTATTCCATGTCCGTACCAACGCCACTCTATATCAATGTGAATGGTTCATTACTCGACCTGTCCGCACCCTGTGTGATGGGTATTCTCAACGTCACCCCCGATTCTTTTTACAGCAACAGCCGCATGCAAACCGAGGCAGACATCACCGCTCGCGTACATCAGATTATGAACGAAGGCGCCACGATGATAGACATCGGTGCCTACTCGTCGCGACCCGGTGCTGCACACATCACGTCGGGCGAAGAGATGGAACGGTTGCGTACGGGACTTGCCGTCATTCGCCGCGAATATCCCGACGCCGTGGTGTCGGTAGATACTTTTCGGGCAGATGTGGCGCGTATGTGTGTGCAAGAATATGGAGTAGCTATCATCAACGATATTGCCGCCGGAGAAATGGATGCCGATATGTTTCGCACCGTAGCCGAACTACAGGTGCCCTACATTATGATGCACATGCAAGGCACGCCGCAAGACATGCAGCAGGCACCGCACTACGACAACCTGCTGCGTGAAGTGTTTCTCTATTTTGCCGAGAAGATACAAAAGCTTCGCGAGCTGGGCGTCAACGACCTTATCCTCGACCCCGGCTTCGGCTTCGGCAAAACGTTGGAGCACAACTACGAACTGCTGGCACATCTGGAAGAGTTTCGCACGTTCGAACTGCCGATACTGGTAGGTGTCTCGCGCAAAAGTATGATTTACAATCTGCTGGGATTGACCCCGCAAGAGTCGCTCAACGGCACCACGGTACTTAATACCATTAGCCTGCAAAAAGGTGCGCACATCCTACGGGTACACGACGTACGCGAAGCCGTGCAGTGCCTGAAAATAGTAGGGAAAATGAACGAGTACAAAAACGTGTAAACCAAGGAACTTACGAACTCAAGAACTTAAAACTTATAAACTCAAACCCATGTTTTTTGAATTTGGCATAAAAGATTTCATTGATATTCTGCTGGTAGCCTTCCTGCTGTACTACATGTACAAACTGATGAAAGCTTCCGGTTCGCTCAACGTCTTCTTCGGCATCCTGATATTTATCTTGATTTGGCTGGTAGTGTCGCAAGTGCTGGGCATGAAACTGCTGGGTAGCATCTTCGATAAGTTGGTGAGCGTGGGTGTGATTGCACTCATCGTGCTCTTTCAAGACGACATCCGACGCTTCCTGCTGACCCTCGGTTCGCAACGCCACATCAGCAAACTGATTCGCTTCTTTGCCAAAGGCAAACCCGAAGATGCCCGGCACGAAGCCATTATGCCCATTGTAATGGCTTGCCTCAGTATGGGCAAACAAAAGGTGGGGGCGCTGATTGTCATCGAACACAACATGCCGCTGGAAGAGGTGGTACATACCGGCGAAACCATTAATGCCAACATCAACCAACGATTGATAGAAAACATCTTTTTTAAAAACAGTCCGCTGCACGACGGTGCCATGATTATTAGCAAAGGACGCATCGAAGCGGCAGGCTGTATCTTACCCGTATCGCACAACCTCGACATCCCCAAAGAACTGGGACTGCGGCACAGGGCTGCCATGGGCATTGCACAAGCTACCGATGCCCATGCAATCATCGTTTCCGAAGAGACCGGAAAAATCTCTATTGCCTATAAAGGGGAATTTCATCTAAACCTCAGCGCCGAAGAACTGGAAAGTATTCTGACCGCTGCGGGCTAATTCTAACAGGTTAACACAATGATTCGAGAATTTGATTTTTTAGTAATCGGCTCCGGCATAGCCGGAATGAGCTTCGCACTCAAGGTGGCGCACAAAGGCAAAGTAGCCCTGATTTGCAAAGCCGGACTGGAGGAGGCTAACACCTATTATGCCCAAGGCGGCATTGCCTCGGTGACCAACTTGCAAGTAGATAATTTTGAGAAGCATATCGAAGACACCATGATTGCGGGCGATTATATCAGCGACCGCGAAGCCGTAGAGATGGTGGTTCGCAATGCTCCCGCACAAATCGACGAACTGATTCGCTGGGGAGTGGATTTTGATAAAAAAGAGAACGGAGAATTTGACTTGCACCGCGAAGGCGGACACTCCGAATTTCGCATCTTGCACCACAAGGATAATACGGGTGCCGAAATACAAACCAGTCTGATAAATGCAGTTCAGCAACACCCCAACATCACGGTGTTTACCAACTTCTTTGCAGTGGAAATCATTACGCAACATCACCTCGGCATCATCGTTACCCGCTACACGCCGGGCATCAAATGCTACGGTGCTTATGTGCTCAACGAAGAGACGGGCGAAGTCGACACGTTTCTCTCTAAACTGACCGTTATGGCTACCGGCGGATGCGAAGCCGTGTACCGCAACACCACCAACCCGCTGGTGGCAACGGGCGACGGCATCGCCATGGTGTATCGCGCCAAAGGAGCAGTAAAGGATATGGAGTTTATTCAGTTCCACCCCACGGCTCTTTTCCACCCGGGCGACCGCCCCTGCTTCCTCATCACCGAGGCTATGCGGGGCTATGGTGCCATTTTGCGTACGATGGACGGAAAAGAGTTTATGCAGAAATACGACGACCGGCGCGAACTGGCTCCGCGCGACGTGGTGGCACGCGCCATCGACAACGAAATGAAGCAGCGCGGCGACGAACATGTCTATCTGGATGTGACGCACAAAAACCCCGAAGAGACCAAGAAACATTTCCCCACTATCTATAAGCATTGCCTCGGCTTGGGTATCGACATCACCAAAGAGTATATTCCCGTAGCTCCTGCCGCCCACTACTTGTGCGGAGGTATCAAGGTCGACCTCAACGGACAATCTACCATCCGTCGCCTCTATGCACTGGGCGAATGTTCGTGTACCGGATTGCACGGAGGCAACCGTCTTGCATCCAATTCGCTGATCGAAGCGGTGGTCTATGCCGACGCTGCCGCCCGCCATGCGCTAAGCGTATTAGACCGTTACGACTTCAATACCGACATCCCCGAATGGAACGACGAAGGAACTATCTCTACCGAGGAGCGTGTGCTCATTACGCAGAGTGCCAAAGAGGTGAACCAAATTATGGAATCGTATGTGGGGATTGTGCGAAGCAACACGCGTCTTACCCGTGCATGGAATCGCTTGGATATCATTTACGAAGAGACGGAAGTGCTCTTTAAACGCAGCAAAGCCTCGCGCGAACTGTGCGAACTGCGCAATATGATTAATGTGGGATACCTCATCACCCGCCAAGCCATGGAGCGCAAAGAGAGTCGCGGGCTGCACTACACGCTCGACTATCCGCACCCCAAATCGTCGGTTAACGAATAGCGACCGCCACTACATTGGCTACCAGCGACCGCAAGCGTACTACGCTGTGGGTGTCGGTGGGGTGTACGGCATTGATAAGAAGTATCACCGATGTGTCATTGTCGGGGTCGATAACGATAGAGGTGCCGGTATAACCGGTATGTCCGTAGGTGTCGCGACCGAAATAATCGCCGTTGTTCGATGCATAGTCGGCAAAGTTGTTCCAGCCCGGTGTGCGTCCTAAGACGGCGGTAGTGCGGGGAACGCTGCGCATAGCTTTTACGGTAAGTGCTCCCAGCACGCGGCGACCGTTCCACTGTCCGCCGTTTTGCAGCGCGGCACACAGCACAGCCAAGTCTTCGGCACACGAAAAGATTCCTGCATTTCCGCTGATTCCACCGAGAATTATGCGTGCCAGCGGGTCGTGCACCTGTCCGCAAAGCACCTGTCCGTTCTTTTGTTGTTCGGTGGGAGCGATGAGGTTGCGCCAATCGTCCTTGGTCGTCGAAGCCCACACGGCATCGGAGCTGTTTATCCACATACCTTTTGCGTCTTGTCGGCAAGGCAGGTAGTCGGTGTGATTCATGCCCAGCACGTCGAAAATATTCCGACGGGTAAAGTCGCGCAACGTCATTCCGCTCACCTTTTCGATGATGCGTTGCAGGGTAATGTAGTTCAGGCAACTGTATTGCGACTGCGTTTCGGGTTCGAAGTCGCGCGGACAAGAACAGATGTATTTCATCAAAGCTTCGGGAGTGGAAGCCCCATATTTTTTGGTGATTTCAGCGGGCTGCACGTAAGACGGCAATCCCGAACTGTGTGTCAGCAGGTCGGCTATGCGAATGGTTTTCTTCTGCTTGCCGTCGGCACTCACCCACCCTTTAAAGTCCGGAATGTAGAAACTTACGGGGTCCAGCAGGCGTAGTTTCCCCCGTTCCGCCAATATGTGAATGCTTAGTGCCGTCCCTATGGGTTTGCTGCACGATGCCATATCAAATATTGTATTTACCGTCATAGCCTCTTTGACGGGCGCCACCCGCCGGTTTCCGTATGCCTTCAGGTAAGCCATTTTGCCGTGACGCACCACGGCAAGTACGGCACCGGGAATACCGTCTTCGGCAATGGCTTTCAGTATCGCCGAATCGGCATATTGCAGATGAGGGGTGCTCATGCCTACTTGTTCGGGCGTAACGCGGGGGAGAGGCTGGGCAAAGCTTTGCAGCGAAAAAGCAAAAGAGGCTAAATGGATATAAATAGATTTCATATAAAATGTGTATGGTAAGTCGTTGAGTTGGTTATAATATCCGCCTTTCCAGCCACAATGCAAAGAAGCGGTCGTACACTTGATAAATGCCCAGCTCTTTGGTGATAAAGTCTTTGTCGAGTAAACCTTTCAGGGCGGCTTGTACCGAACTACCGGAGGGGAGGCGGTACTTTTTCACAAAGCGGGCAGAGGTGACGTTTTGGGCTTTACCCTCTTTACAGATGGCTATGAGTATCTCTTTTTGCTTCTCGGGTATCTGATACAGCAATTCCGAATAGGTGAAGTCATAGGCTTCGAGTACTAAGCGGATAGCGGTATCTACCGAATCCACGCGGCAGGTTTCGCCCGGTACAGTGATAGAAAAAAGGATGTTCAGGAGTTTTTGAATGTACCAAGTGATTCCTTCGAAGCGTTGGTAGAGAAGGGTAATGACTTCCGGCTCTATGATTTTACCTGCTGCCTCGAAGTGATGTTGTGCAAACGTGTGGTAGTTATCCATATCTATTGCCGCCAAATGCATAATGGAAACACTTTGATAGAAGGGGCGCGACGGATTGATAAACATATCGCCCATGAGGTGGCGCTGCGAACCGGCAAAGATAAAACGGGCATTCTTGCAGTGTTGTATATGGGTGCGTAGCACGGCTTCGATATTGCCTTCGGGATAGTTACGCACCTGCTGAAACTCGTCGATAGCAACGATACAAGGCTTGTCTGCCTGTTCCAGATAACGAAAGATTTCGTCCAACGTCAAGGTCGGCGAATGAATGTCGCCCAACTCTATGCTCCATGTGGGCATGCCCGAACTGTCGAATGACACGCTTGTACGCAGCGAAGCCAGTGAGCCGAGAAATAGTTCCCATGCACGCCGTCCTTTAGGTTTGAGCACTTCGAGTATGGTTTTACCCAATTGATAGACAAAGTCGCGTAAGGTCTTGGTGGAGTAGATATCTATCAAGAACAGATAGTAGTTCTCTTTTAGCTGTGCGGTGTGAAAACAGTGTTGTATCAATCCTGTCTTTCCCATGCGACGGGTAGAAATCATTGCCACATTGTTGCCGTTAGTTATCTGCCGCAACAGATTTTCTGTTTCGGTCTGCCGGTCGCAGAAGTACTCGGGAGAGATATATCCGCTTGTAGTAAAAGGATTTAGTATCATAGCTCAAAGTTTTATGCAAAGATAATTATTACTTTATAATATTTTCTCCTTTCCTATTCTTTTCCATCGACTTCATTCTTATGATACGCTATCAATCTTTCCATGGGACTTTGTACGATAGTGCCGATAGCTACGCCCGTTTCATCGGCAGCTTGTCGGAGCACCTCTTTATAAGAGAACGCTATGGAGCCTACAAAGTTTGCCGGATAGCGGCGATAGTCGTATTGCATCACGTTGCGGACGAAGAATTTCTTGAAGGCATCCAAGGCAAGTCTGTGCATCTCGGGGTAGTCGATATGCTCCGCCACAAAAGGAGATAGCGAGGCGAGAAAGCGGTTGGGGAAAGGTTGACGGTAGACACGTTCGATGATGTCGGCAGTGGTGAGATGGTATTCTTGCAGAAAAGCCTCTTTCAGTTGGGGCGAGGTTTGGTTTTTCAGCACATCGCCGGCAAGCATCTTCCCCAAATAGGCTCCGCTACCTTCGTCGCCCAACACATAGCCCAACGGCGATACGTTGTGGACAATCTCTCTGCCGTCGTAAAAGCAGGAGTTGCTACCCGTACCGATGATACAGGCAATGCCCGGCTCCGTACCGCACAGTGCACGGGCGGCAGCCAGCAGGTCGCTACCCACCTCTATGGAATGATTCACACGAAGATGATGTTCCAGTACACGGCGAAGCATTGCCACCTTGTCGGGAAAGGCGACTCCCGCCCCGTAGAAGCAAACGCGGTCGAACGTCGAAGATGTCAATGCGGGCAGCAGCGAAGCGGCTATTTCGTCGCCTATCTCTTCTTCGGTCTGAAAGAACGGATTGGTGCCGCCCGTCGTAAGCCGTTGGCGTTCCATACCCGCTTCCACCACACACCAGTCGGTTTTGGTAGATCCGCTGTCGGCTATCAATAGTTTCATACGTTATATTTTGATGTAGATTTTTTTTCGATACAGCGGATAGCCTATGCACCAGCAAAGTATCACAAACAGCAGTGCGTACACTAACGAGGCAAAAGTGTCGGGCAACAGCGACGACAGCCAACCGTAAGCCCAACCATGTATCGTGCGGTTGCCTATGCTGATGCAGTCGAACAGCGTAGCCAGCACGCCCGCCAACACATAGAGAAACAAGGGGTTGACGCCGAAGGATTCGAAGAAGCGACTCCAACGCCGGTAGGCTTTCAGGTCGATAAGCCAGATAAGCAGAGCAAGGAAACTCGATGCCATTCCGCAGGTAACCAGCACAAACGAAGGACTCCATATCTTTTTGCTGATAGGGTCGCCGTAGTTCAGTAGGAAACCGCCAAACGTAAGAACGGTACCCACTATAAAGAGGTCGATCAGTTGGCTACGCAGGGCGGAAGTACGCTCTTCGTCTTTCCGGGGATTGCCCAGCAACATGCGCCCCACACAGAAGCCCAGCAATACGTGCGCAATAGCGGGAATGGTGCTAAGTAGTCCTTCGGGGTCGATGCCGTTGTCTTTATACATGTGGGCAGGGGTAAGAATGGCGCGGTCTACCACGGAGAGGATGTTGGTTTCGTTGTAGGCATAGCCGTTACCGGTGGTAAGAATAAGGAGGTAGCCCACCAGCAGTGCCACAATGAGGTAAGGGATGTAGCGATGCCTCACGGTGAGTGCGATGAGTGCCGTTGCTCCATAGGCGAGTGCCAGCCGTTGCATTACACCCAACAGGCGCATGTGGGGGATAGACCACACCGACTCCCAAAGCTGCCCCACCAAGCCGATGCCTGCGGTAGGCGCTGTCCAATAGTAGCAAAATTCCGAAAACCACGTCAGCCCCAAGCCAATGGCGAAGATAACGGCGGTACGGCGCAATAGCTTGATGCCTGCGGCATAACTCAGCAAGAAGTGATACTTCTTCAGCGAGATGTAAGTGGATATCCCCATGATAAACATAAAGAACGGAAACACAAGGTCGGTCGGTGTCAGTCCCAACCACACCGCATGTTTCAACGGGGCATAGATGTGCTCCCAACTGCCGGGAGTGTTCACCAAAATCATGCCCGCAATAGTGATGCCCCGCAACACGTCGAGGGCGAGCAAACGTTTGTTAGTAGGTGCAGAAGCGTTCATAAGCAATTATTGTTTGTTTTTCGGTTCTATCTTAACAAAAGCACATACGGCAATGGTTGCCACGCAGCAAATCATCACCCATACAAAGAAGGCTTCGTAGCCCATCCGCTCTTGCAGCCAGCCTGCCGCCATTCCCGGCAACATCATGCCTGCCGCCATAAAGCCGGTGCAAATGGCATAGTGTGCCGTTTTATGTTCGCCTTCCGAGAAGTAAATCAGGTAGAGCATATAGGCGGTAAAGCCGAAGCCGTAGCCAAATTGTTCGATGAATACGCAACAATTGATAACCCAAAGGTTCTGTGGTTGGAAATATCCCAGATAGACAAACGTGAGGCAGGTGAGCGAGATGCTCCACGCCATTGGCCAAAGCCAACGCTTCAATCCGCCCCGTGCCGCACACATCCCGCCGATGATACCTCCCAGCATCAGCCCTATAATGCCGACAGTGCCGTACACCCACCCCACTTCTGCGGTGGAGAGTCCCAAACCGCCCGCTTCCAACGGGTCTAACAGAAACGGGTTGATAAGTTTCACCAATTGTGCTTCGGGCAAACGGTAGAGCAACATAAAGAGAATAGCCACCCCTGCCTGTTTTTTTCGGAAGAAAGAGGCAAACGTGGCAAAAAAGCCGTTGAGTATATGACGTGCATCGGCATGTGTCACCACCGAGCGGTCGGAACGGGGCTTCGGAAGCACGGCACTGTGGTAAAGATAAAACAGAATGAAAAGTCCTGCCAATAGATAAAAGGTGATGCTCCAAGCACGTGCCACCGTGAAGTATTGTTCCAGCACACCGGCAAGCACCACCAACTGTCCTTGTGCCACAAGGGTAGCGATGCGGTAGAAAGTACTGCGGATGCCTACGTAGAACGCCTGTTCTTTGGTGTCTAAGGCAAGCATGTAGAAGCCGTCGGCGGCAATGTCGTGCGTGGCGGAACTGAAAGCCACCAGCCAAAACACCGCAAGCGACCAGCGAAAGAAGTCCGTCATAGGCAGCGTAAAGGCAACGCCCGCCAATCCGGCACCGATAAACAGTTGCATGGCTCTTACCCACCAACGTTTGGTACGCAGCAGGTCTACAAACGGACTCCAGAAAGGTTTGATAACCCATGGCAGATAGAGCCACGAGGTGTAGAGGGCAATGTCGGTGTTACTGATGCCGAGGTTTTTGTACATCACAACGGCAATGCTCATCACCGCTACATAGGGCAATGCTTCGGCAAAATAGAGCGTCGGTATCCACGCCCACGGAGTGACAGGTCGGGTATCAGACTTCATATTATTCATACTGTTTGGTGAGGGTAGCGCCGGTATAATAGTGATTCAATATCTCTTGGTACGTATAACCCTGTTCGCCCATCATGGCGGCACCTATTTGGCACAGTCCCACACCGTGTCCCCAACCGGCTCCCGTCAGAACAAAGCGTGCGGGAATGTCATCGGTGCCGATTGCTTCGCGGTCGACCACAAAAGCCGAGCTGTACAGGTGCGATTCGGAAAGTGTGCGCCGTATCTCCAACTCTTTGCCGATGACGCGTGTCTCTTTGGTACCCACAATGCGCAACTGCCAGATGCGTCCCGACGTGCCGCGTGCCACAGGCACAAGGTTTACGATGTGACCGTAGTCTACGCCGCTGCGCCGATAAATCAGTTCGGCAAGTTCATCTTGTGTGTAGGTCACCTGCCAGCGATAAAACCGGGTGGTTTCTTGGTCGTAATCGTTGAGCACCTGCGCCAGCACCTCACGGTTGCGGGTGTTGCAGAAAGCCTCAGGCTCCGAACGTATCCACCGTTCGGCTTCCGCTTCCTGTTGCAAGTCGGGCAGGCGGGTATCGGTCACACTGTCGCGTCTCTTCTTCAGATAGGGATAATCCTTCTCTTCCCACGCATAGCGAAACTCTTCCAAAGCACCTCCGCAACATTTGGAGTAGCGTGTATCGCACAAGATACCTCCGCTTGTCAGCACTTCGCCTCGTGTGGCGGCAACGGCTTGTCCGACGACAGACGTAGAAGCGCGTGTAATACCTTGATAGCGTTGGCAGTGGTCGTCGGCGCAAACATTGAAGCGGGCGTGTGCATTGAGATTGCTCAGCAGCCAACTCCTCGAAATCACCGCGTGTGCTTTAAGCAGCTCGGACGACGCCGTAGCATTCATTTCGCTGGAGATAACGCTGACAAGATAGGTTTCGGCATCCACCGCGTTGACAGCAGTCAATTGATTGTTTTCCACTATAATTATCAGCGCACCCGGAAAGCGTTGGTTTTCCTTGCGCTCCCAGTGAAAGTTGATGCCGATAGTGACCTCAAGCAGTTCGAAACAAACTTCTCCGTTGTTGTCAATCGGTTCAAACCACAACTCATCGTAAAGCCTATTATTCCAAAGGATGCGGTCGGCATGCCACACGGCTGTTTGTCCGCCGTCTACCTCCGTACCGTCAGAGGCACGAAAACGACCGTGAAGCACAAATGCTATTTGGGAGGCAGAGAGAATGCCTACATGGATAAGGGGTTCACTCATGGTAATAATTTGTCTGCGTTAAACGCTGACGAAGTTACAACATTTTTGTGTATGCCTGCAACATAGCAAGAAATTATCAAAGAACGATGTGTGTTTTTTTACCTAAAACTCTTATTACTCATGTTCCCAAGTCTCTCTGAAAATATTGGTCGTGTGTGTGTTCCCTTGTGGAATTTATTAATAACCAAATACATACGTCTTTTTTGCGTACAATTTGCGTACTCATCGAGAAAATGCGTACAATTTGCGTACTCAATTTCTTGGAGGTTTGTTCTTTGTTGCCGTAGATTTGCCGCCGAAATAGTATTTTTTATCATCAACAACCATTTTATGAAAAAGATTTATTTATCCATTTGGGCGGTGGCTGTAACCGCATGTACTCAAAATACGGCATCAATGAAGAAAGTATTTCTTTTATCCCTATTACTTACGATTTCTACTTTACCTATCTCTGCCCAAACATCCGTACAGTCGGGGATTATAGTAGGGGGTGGAATCGGCAGTATACAGAGTATGTATTATGTAGACTCACCTCGAAACAGCCAAGAATACCTCTTTAATGCTGTATTGGGTTATCAGTTTAGATTTCGTCCTTTTCAGCAAAAAGCTTTATTTCTTGACATAGCTCCTATGATAGGACTAAGAGCATGGAGAGAAAGCAGTGAAATGAAAACATCATCAAATTATCCCGGGGATGCGTGGGCAGAATCAACCGGTGTCTATCCCAACGTTTCGGTGAGTGGTACCATTAATTATACCTTGTGGAAGAAGTTAAGTATCGGTGCAGGTATGGAGCCGTCGATAGATATTTATCATGGTGACAGCAATTCCCGCATGTTCAATCTCCCTATTGTGGGACGAATAGGCTACGACTTCGGTGTGTTAGGTGTAAATCTATCATACAAGCATGGTCTGATGAACGGCATTAAAAATGACGTTTCGGCTTCGGGGAAGTTCTGCGACTGGACACTTTCGCTGTATATCCCCTTGCGTAGATAAGAATACGGTTCTTTGTCTGGTTTAAAACTGTTTTGATTTTAGTGAAATAGATTTTATTACTCTTGCTTTGAGAGCACTCAAATCAAAACAGCTTCTAATAATTCTATCATTACTTTAATCTATCAACACATGAAACAATCCCTCTTTTTGTTCGTACTTATTCTCAGTCTGTATGCTTGCAAAGACAGCCAAGCTCCTGCTATGCACACGCTTACGTTCAATAAAAACAGCGTGGAGTTTACATACCAAGGAAGTAAAGATACCCTTATCATTACAGCGAATGCACCTTGGACTATAGAAAGCTACCCCAAATGGATAGGCTTATCGGCAACTCAAGGTGAAGCCGATACCCAACTATTGTTGGTTGCCGATTACAATGCCGATGGTGAGAAGCGCATCGGAACCATTTGCTTTAAGCAAGATGATAACATAATCCTGTTGGAAGTATCTCAAGCAGCCGCTGTACACGATGACTTTTCACTGAGAATGTTAGCTAATTCTTATTTTGAAGAGATAAAGGAAGATGCCGATGGGCACGAATTTCTGTTCAGTTATCATAACATGCACACTCCGATTTCACCGAACATGTTTGCCGGAGCTTATGTAGGGAATATGATAGATGGTCGGATTACACGTGGCAATCCTCTTAAAGAATATAAAGGTTTGCATTATCTCCCCATCACGGTAAGTTCGAACTTACCGGAACCGGATACGACATTTGTCCCGTCTCGCCAAGCTCAAGATGAATATGTGACAGCTCTGTTTAGCAAGCATCCCAAAACTTCCGTTAGGTTCAAAACAGATAACAAAGGCGTCTCTTTCTATTCACACGAACAGTTGCATCTGCTTGGCAAAAGTCATTTGGATATCGCTTTGGACGAAGCGGTAAGTGACGCATCGTACAAAGACAAACCGATGACTAAAAAGCACGGAATTATCTTCTCGTTCGCCCATACGAAGGTGTCATTGGCAATGGATAACGACGCAGTCATTAAAGAGACATTGAAACCCGAAGATTTTGTGGGTGAAACTCCGTCAATAGTAATGTCGGTAGATTATGGTAATATCGGTTTACTTATTGTCGAATCGGACTATCCGCCCGAACTGATACGCAAACTATTTAATGCGGTATGTTATGAGGCTATGCTTGATGAACAAGAACAACTTGTTTATGAGGAGATGAAAGGTAGTTTTGTGCGCTTCGACAGTAGCGGGAAAATGTACGTTCACCATGCCAACGGCGATGCAATGCGACAGTATTTAACTTATCTCACACTGCCCAATGAGGATATCTATCCCATAGAAATGTCCACACAAAACTATTTTACCGGCAATGGAGCTTCGCCTGTAACCGTAAGCCTGCGCTTTTAGCATTTAAGGCATAATAAATATGTATATAGTGATATTGAAAAGATTGAAATCTCTCAAGCTGTGCAAGATTTCTATTTTTAGGCAAAGTGGTCATGCAAAAAAGTTTTTATTACTGCATGCTCGGAATTCTTGGAAGGAAGTTGTAAATACATTACTTTTGCAATTATTATAAACCAAATCTCATAATCATGAAACAGAAAAATAAGAAAACCGTGGAAGTTATCTATGTAATTGTCGGACTTCTCATAGCCATACCATACATAACGCTAAAGTTGAAAGGCACAATGATAAACGTTGTACAAACATGCTGGGATGCGTACCTTATATTAACGTTAATCATTCTTGCATACCGAGCGCTGTATTCCTTGTTCTTAAAAAAAGTATGAAAAAGACAAGGCTCTTGATGAGAGCTATGGTGATGCTTTCGAATCATCGGACGAACAACAAACTACCGAATCATTTCTAAAACATTTAATAACTAATACTCTTGAATATGAACAGATTATTTACCTCCATCATGGCATTATCTATCTTAGTAGTGCAGTATGTGCTGGGTTACATTTGCCGCTCCTTATTAGACGAAGGCTCCTTTGCCTTTGATGCTGTAGGTTCTATTGCATTGATACCTTTTATCTATTTCCTATTCTTATCGTTCAAACAAAGCAAGGAGTTAATCAAATTCTTTCAATATGCTTTATTAGGCGGATTATTATCTATTCTATTATTAGACCTCTTTAATATGCAGGTAATCCTACCGAAAATTACGGGTGCGCTGTTCGGTGCATTCTTGTTATGGATTGGGCTGTTTGCATATACTAAATCATCAAAACAAAAGTAATTACGGATTCGGAACTCGAAAAACTCAAGAAAGAGAACAAAAAGCCGAAACGAAACTTATTATTCACTACCATCTACGTACTTATGACGCTTATTATAATGCTCTATAATATGTTTGCGTAGGTAAAATAAGTAACTAACATGAGTTCGATCTAAGCGGACTCATGTTAATTGCGGAGATGCTAACAAACTTATCGGAGGTAGCGATTTGTTTATTAGTTGTTATTTAGTGATAAATAACTATGTATCAGTAATATATTGTCTTTGTACCATACATCCCTTACCGTCCGACCAACGTCGGACGCTCGTACAGCCAACGTCGGACGACCGTACAACCATCGTCGGACGCTCGTCCGACGTTGGTCGGACGGTAAACAGAATAAGCTGTAAAGATAATCACGGAAGAAAAAGAAATAAGAAACAACTTATCAACACCTATGTTATGCCTTTGGCGTGCTACCTCTTCTTTGCTTGAAGAGGAGTTTGAGATACTACTGTCAACCAAAATCAGGACGACACATATTTTTTACCCTATTTGCAACCAAACAAACCGATGCGCCGTCTAAATAATTAGAAACAGTTTTGATATATTCAAAACTGTTTCTAAGATACCAAAAGCGGAATGCCGAAAAGCTTTAATAGAGTAGGCGGGTTGTCATTTATAATTAACTCCATGAATCACATTTTAAAAGGCGCATTGTCCGTTTTAGTCTTTATGTTTTCGTTTACGGGTGCAATAGCCCAAGAGGTCGCAGAACAATTAACAGCTCAAAACATTACGGGTAAGGTGGTGGATAAACAAAACAACCCCTTGCCTTATGTAAGTGTTCTCCTTCAAAGTATTCCCGACTCGGCTTATATCGGCGGAGTAGCCACAAACATCGAAGGCGTATTCGTTTTGCCGGTCAAGACAGATAAGGAGTATTTACTGAAGGTCTCTTATATCGGATATATTACCGTAAACAAAACTTGTAAGGTGGGAGATGTAGGTGTTATTGTAATGAAAGAGGATGTAACGATGCTTGAAGGGGTAAACGTGGTTGCTTCGCGAACACAACACGATGCTAACGGCTATACGGTAAATCTTCGGTCGTCCGAAATTGTAAAAGGAAAACAGTCGGTCGACGCTTTGTTGTTTCTGCCCGGGATTAGTAACGAAAGCGGTACGTTCAAAATCAACGGGCTTGCCGTCAGTGAAATCTATGTGAATGGTGCAAAGCTTGCCAACGTGGAGGAGCTAAAAAACCTTCCCGCCGATATGATTGATAAAGTAAAGGTGAATTATCTCGCCGGAAGCAATCAAAATGCAGCTTTGACAGGTGGAACAATCGAGATAACACTACGGCAACCACCTCAAGGCGGATATTACGGTGCTTTTAACGGCGAGGCAACGCTTTATCCTGCTTATGGCTTCAGCAATGAAAATGTGGGAGGGGTAGTGTTTGGTCGCTACAAGAACTTAAATGTATATGATAATCTTTCATTAGGCTTCAATCAGTCCGAAGAAACAGCGAAACAGACGGTATGGAATCAATCTACGGATTTGTTCACCCAAATGAAAGAAGAGGCGAAGTATAGAGGCTATACCCTCAACAACCGTTTGAGCCTCACGCTGCAAATAAACGATAAAAACGCCATAGGAGTTAGTTACTATGTCGCGAACAACAGACTTAAGTCATCTTCTATGACCGTTACGGATGATAGAAATGCCGTAAACGCTACCATAGACGGCAAGAATAATTATTTGGATCAGGAAGCAACCCTAAAGTACACTTCCACACTTACCCGAAGAGGTACGGAACTGGCAATTGTAGGCGACTACTTCAACCGCCAATCTGATAGTCAGTCAAACTATACATACGGCGATGATGCATCGAATTTATCCAAGGATAAATCATCTCTGAATATGTATAAACTGTCCGTTGATGTAACAGACCCCCGCAGTCGGAATTTGATGTGGAAATATGGAGCTTCCGTACAAGCGACCACTTCAAACTATCGTCCCGCTCTTGCTTATGCCGATGATTCCGACCGTTTCCCAACGAGTCAACTTGCCACACGCACCATGGGATTAACGCCATTGGTGTACGGTTCGGCTACGGGACAGATTTCAAAGCTCAGATACAGTGTCGGACTGAATTGGCAGTTAAACAGAATAGCATACGAAACATCGGACAATGGAGATAAATCATCCGATACACAATGGCGATTTAATCCTACCGTTCAACTGATGTTGCCTTTGGACAAGAATGGCGTACACGCTTTGATGTTGAATTATAAACGCACCTTGGATGATATTCCGTATGCCGCCATTTCATCGACAATTCGCTGGAGTGATCCGTACAATTATACCGTGGGCAATCCCAACTTGAAGTCGCCTACTGCCGATATAGTAATGGCAAGTATTTCAATAGCACGCAACCTTTTGAATATTACAACCATGTATTCGCACACCAAGGGTCTCATATACTGGGAAACCCTACAAAGCCCCGGTGCTCCGGATCTATTCTATACCACTCCGATAAATCTTCCTTCTCAAGATTTTTACGGCGCAGGTGCAGAACTTACCGTCAATCCGGTAAAACCTTGGAGAATGAAATTGACGGGGCGTTTGGAGGTGCATCCCGAAAATAGTACAATGGGAGGCATATACTACGAAGCAACAAGGTTGCGCCAATACTACTACATGTACAACACCTTTTCTTTCAAAGGCGGTTGGGGCGGCATGCTTAATTTGACGTTTGAACCTACTTTCAAGACATACGACAGAACCTATCACACGGTCTATAATATCGGAGGTCAGGTTTATAAAACTCTCTATAAAAATAAACTTCAACTCACGCTTACCTTCAATGCCCTCGGCGACAGACGTAAATACGACCGCTTTGCCAATGGGAGTAAAGTGACATACGATTTCACAACGCCGGTTCAAAGTGTCGGTATGTCTGTCATTTGGAGATTTTCGGGTGGCAAGCAGGTTCATGTAAATGCCGTAGAAAATGGTGCGCAGAATTATAAGGAGGTTAAAGATATTAGATAATTTCCTTACACATAAAGTTACCCATTTCTACCCCTATTTTCTTATTTGTTTCTCCATCTACTCAAATAATCCTCGAAAACTTCTACCTTTGCCTCAACCAATTAATTAAATACCTTATGTTTTCAAGTAATACGTATGTACAGCGCAGAGCCGCGCTAAAGCAAAAGATAGGCTCGGGAGTTTTGCTCTTCATGGGCAACGACGACATGGGACTGAACTACGAAGACAATGCTTTCCGCTATCGTCAAGACTCCACATTCCTCTACTATTTCGGACTGAGCGCTGCCGGGCTGAATGCCATTATCGATATTGACGAAGACCGCGAAATCATTTTTGGCGACGAACTGACCATCGACAGCATTATATGGATGGGCACGCTTCCCTCTTTGAAAAGCCGTGCCGCCGAAGTGGGCATCACCGACGTGCGTCCCGCTGCCGAACTTACCGACTACCTCCGCACCGCAAAAAGCAAACGCACCGTACACTACCTGCCGCCTTACCGTCCCGAGCACAAGCTCAAACTGATGGACTGGCTGGGATTGGCTCCCGCCGAACAGACGGGTAGCATACCTTTTATAAAAGGTGTCATCGCCCAGCGCAACTATAAGACCGACGAAGAGATTGCAGAAATAGAACGTGCCTGCGACGTCACTGCCGACATGCACATCAAAGCCATGCAAGTAATTCGCCCCGGCATGTACGAATACGAGGTCGTGGCGGAGATGAACCGCGTGGCAGAGATGAACAACTGTCAATTGTCGTTCCCCACCATAGCCAGCATCAACGGACAAACGTTGCACAACCATTATCACGGCAATCAAATTAAATCGGGACAACTGTTTCTGATAGATGCCGGTTGCGAAACCGAAATGGGCTATGCCGGCGATATGTCGTCGACGGTGCCGGTAGACAAAACCTTTACGTCCCGCCAACGTGCCGTTTACGAAATACAAAACGCCATGCACTTGGGTGCGGTGAGCGCTCTTCGCCCCGGTATTCCTTACATGGAGGTGTACGACCTCTCGGCACGCATCATGGTAGACGGAATGAAAGCTTTGGGATTGATGAAAGGCAACGCCGAAGATGCCGTGCGCGAAGGTGCACATGCGCTGTTCTATCCGCACGGACTGGGACACATGATGGGTCTCGACGTGCACGATATGGAGAACCTCGGCGAAGTATGGGTAGGCTATGCCGGACAACCCAAGAGCACACAGTTCGGTCGCCGTTCGCAACGCCTTGCCATTCCGCTCGAACCGGGCTTTGTATTCACCGTGGAACCGGGCGTTTACTTCATCCCCGAACTCATTGACTTGTGGCGTGGCGAAAAGAAGTTTACCGACTTCATCAACTACGACAAGGTGGAAGAGTATCGTCACTTCGGCGGCATCCGCAACGAAGAAGACTACCTTATCACTCCTACCGGCGCCCGACGTCTGGGTAAGAAGATACCGCTGACACCCGACGAGGTGGAAGCGTTGCGGTAACCAATAGGGAAGGCAAACCGAAATGTGGAAGAGACCTTGGAGCTACAGGGAAGGTTTGCTGATAGGCGCCGGACTGTTTGTTGCCGGCGAAGCGTTGCAATGGAGCATCGGGGGCATACGGTGGTCGTTGCTGGCTTTCCCCGTCAACGTCGTTGCGGCAGCTGTTTACATCGCTGGTTTGTTGTCGGTGCACGGACTGCGTCGCAGAGTTTACCTCTTCGGTTGGCTCAGCTCACCCACGGCAGCCGTATCGGCGTTGCTGTGGACGGCAACCCTTACCGTGGCAATGGGGCTGATACGCCAACGGGCACCAGGACAACCGGCGGTCGACTCGTTCGGCTTTACGCAGATGATTTCGGCATGGCCGTTTGTGTTGCTCTATTTGTGGATGCTTACCGTACTGGGACTTACAATCCTGCGCACCACCCCCGCGTTAAATCTACGCCGACTGCCGCTGTTTGCCGCACACGTCGGATTGTTTGTCGCACTGATAGCCGCCACGCTGGGCAGTGCCGACATGCAACGCCTTAAGATGACCGTTCGGACGGGGCAAACCGAATGGCGGGCTACGGACGAAGCCGGGCGCATAACGGAGCTTCCGCTGGCTCTCGAACTTAAACACTTTACCATGGACGAATACCCCCCGAAGCTGATGCTGATAGATAACTCCACGGGCGAAGCGCTGCCGAAAGAGATGCCGGCAAATCTGCTGCTCGAAGACAGCCTTACCACCGGCAAACTGGGCAATTGGTACATCCGTGTGCAAAAACTGTTCGAAGAGGCTACCACCGCCGCACTGATTACCGCCACACACACCGCAAGCGGAGCGGTACGCACCGGATGGGTGAGTTGCGGCAGCTTTGCCTTCCCTTACAAGAGTCTCAAACTCGATTCGCTTACCTCGGTGGTGATGCCCCACCGCGAGCCGAAACGTTTTGCCTCGCAAGTCACGGTATTCACCCAAGCCGGCGAACGGCACGATGCGGTCGTCGAGGTAAATCGTCCTTTAGAGATAGGAGGCTGGAATATCTACCAACTGAGCTACGACGCCAACAGAGGCCGTTGGAGCGAAATCAGTGTCTTTGAATGGGTGCGCGACCCGTGGCTGCCCGTGGTTTACGGCGGCATGTTTCTACTGGCTCTGGGTGCCGTGGGCATGTTTTTAGACTTTGGGACAAAGAGAAAGGAGCATGCGGTATGACGTGGAATCTATTCCCTCTATTTGCCGTTACTTCCGCCGTGCTGTGGGGTTTGGGAGCATGGGCGGCATGGCGCGGACGGAAAACAGCGGTGGCATGTACGTTCACCGTGGCAGGTCTGCTGGTGTTCTTTGTCTTTATCGTGGGCTTGTGGATGTCGCTGGAACGTCCGCCGCTGCGCACCATGGGCGAGACGCGCCTGTGGTATGCATTCTTCCTGCCGTTGGCTGGACTGATAACCTACTTGCGCTGGCGTTACAAATGGATATTGGGCTTCAGCTTTATACCTGCTGTCGTATTTATCTGCATCAATATCTTTGAGCCTGAGATTCACAACAAGACCCTGATGCCTGCCTTGCAAAGTCCGTGGTTCGCACCGCACGTCATCGTTTATATGTTTGCCTACGCCTTGCAGGGTGCCGCCGCTGTAATGGCAATCTATCTACTGTGGATAAAAAAGATACCGACAGAAACGCGCGACATGGAGGTGTGCGATAACCTTATCAGCGTGGGGCTGGCATTTATGACGCTGGGTATGCTGTCGGGTGCCGTATGGGCTAAAGAAGCATGGGGACACTATTGGGCGTGGGATCCCAAAGAGACATGGGCGGCAGCTACATGGTTTGCCTACCTTATATATATACACTACCGACGCAGCCGTCCGCACGCCGTCCGCTCCGCCTTGGTGGTGGTATTGGTGTCGTTCGTGTTGCTGCAAATGTGTTGGTACGGCATCAACTACCTGCCAGCCGCACAAGGGACCAGTGTGCACACGTACAATTAATTGCCTCCTCTATGCGTATCACTCCTTCTCGGTGGAGCACAATAAGGCATTGAAGCGCGACACGGTATTATAGTTGCAGTTGCCCACAACCGACAGAAAGCTTTTCAGCAATTCGGGGTTTTCGTTTAGCAGACGGAAGGTAGATTCTTTGGTGGCGGTAAACAGTACCGAGTCTTTCAAAGCCGTAAAAGTAGCCGGCATACGGCTGTCCGGCGCAAACAAGTGCGGAGTGGCAAACGAACGTGGTGCTTCGATGTGCTCTATCTGCACACGATTACCCAAGCCGTCTATAATCTCAACATTCAGCAATCCGTCAAGAAGCACATACAAATGCTGACAGGGAATACCTTGTGCTATGGCTATTTCGCCGGCACGCACCGCATAGGTTGCCGTATCCAAATAATCAAAGAAAGTTACCTGCAACAGCGAAGGCATGTCGCGTAACAAAGGTATGGTAAACAGTTGCTCTTTATGTGTTTCGTTGAGTGTTATCTTTTCCATAATCTATTTAATCGTGTTAGCACCGACAAAAATAAGGAAAAAACTAAGAAACCGCTTCGAATTTATTGAAATAGATTATTTTACCCATGCTTTGAGCCTATTTTCGGTCTTATCTTTCTTTTTTACTCGTCAGTGAGCTGCGCTATCTTCCTCCTAAAGCAGAAAGATAAGACCGAAAATATCCCTCAAATCAAAGAGCAATAAATTCAAAACAGTTTCTAACTTAACATCAAAAGGAGAGCTATAACTTAAATGGAAGTACGTCTGACTTGCGAAACACATTCGACTCGAAAGAGGCAATCAACTCACCCCGGTCGTTGGTTACATCTATCTGATAATAACCGGTGGTGCGACCGATGTATCGTTCGCGTGCCTCAGCGGTCAGTACATCGCCAATGCCGCTGCCTCGTAGAAAAGTGATGTGCGACGAAATGGAAAAAGCCAGCGTTCCGTGCGAATTGGCTGCGGCAGCCAATGCCAAGTCCGCCAGTGTAAAGACGGCACCGCCTTGAGTACGCCCTCCGGCATTGAGGTGCTCCGTCGTAACGACTAACTGTGCTTTACCGTAGCCTTCGCGCACTTCCAGCAGTTCGATACCGGCGTTGGTGGCAAAACGGTCGTTCTTGAAAAATTCTTGTGGGGTCATGGATAATTATTTTTTAATAAGTTTTTTACGTTTCTCCTGCTCTATCTTTTTAAACGAGTTTGAACGACAAATAAGTTACTATTGTTTATATATTATATGTTTTTTCTTATTTATTCAGCTTCCATTCCGTCCCCTCCTTGGTATCTTTTATCTCGAATCCCAGTGCGGTAAGTTCGTTGCGTATCTTGTCCGATGTTGCCCAGTCCTTATTGGCTTTGGCGCGCATGCGTTCTTCGAGCAGCATGTCGACCACCTTGCCGAACGATTCTTCGCGACCGGCGTTGGAGGTGATTTCGGTTTGCAGCCCCAGCAAGTCAAAGCAGAAAAGGTCGAATATCTCTTTCAGTTCTTTCAGATCGGCGGCACTGAGGGTATCGTTACCTGCCAAAACGTTGTTAATGATGCGCGAAGCATCGAACAGATGAGCAATGACGATGGGCGTATTAAGGTCGTCGTTCATGGCTTCGTAACATTTGGCACGCAGCGATGCGACATCGACCGTAGAGGCAGACGCCGGTGCGATGCGGTGGAGTGCGGCGGCGGCATCCGTCAGACGTGCCAGTCCCTTTTCGGCGGCTTGCAATGCTTCGTTGCCAAAGTCCACCGTACTGCGGTAGTGTGCCTGAAGAATAAAGAAGCGGATGGTCATGGGCGAGTAAGCCTGCGTAAGCAGCGGATGAGTGCCGTGAAAAAACTCGTCGAGGTTGATGAAGTTGTTGTAGCTCTTACCCATTTTCTGTCCGTTAATGGTTATCATGTTGTTGTGCATCCAGTAATGCACCATGTCGTCGCCTTGCGAGGCCACCGACTGTGCAATCTCACATTCGTGATGCGGGAAAATAAGGTCCATACCTCCTCCGTGAATGTCGAAGTGGGCACCCAAATACTTCTTACCCATAGCGGTACATTCGCAGTGCCAGCCGGGAAAACCTTCGCCCCACGGCGACGGCCAGCGCATGATGTGTTCGGGTTGTGCCCGTTTCCACAAGGCAAAGTCGGCAGGGTTATGCTTCTCCTCTTGCCCGTCCAGCGTGCGGCTGGTGTTCAGAACATCGTCGAGATTGCGTCCCGAAAGTTTGCCGTAATGGTATGCCTTGTTGTATTTCTCCACGTCGAAGTAGACAGAACCTTCGCTTTCGTAGGCATAGCCGTTGGCAAGAATCTCTTTCACCAGCTCTATCTGCTCGATGATGTGTCCCGAAGCATGCGGTTCGATGCTGGGCGGCAGTACGTTAAGCGCCGTCATCGCCTGATGATAGCGAATGGTGTAGTATTGCACCACCTCCATGGGTTCCAACTGCTCCAAGCGCGCTTTCTTGGCAATTTTGTCTTCGCCTTCGTCGGCATCGTGTTCCAAATGTCCCACGTCGGTGATGTTACGCACATAACGCACTTGGTAACCCAAGTGTTTGAGGTAACGAAACAGTATGTCGAAAGTGATAGCCGGACGAGCGTGTCCCAAATGTGCGTCGCCGTAAACCGTAGGTCCGCATACATACATGCCTACATGGGGTGCGTGCAACGGAACAAAAAGTTCTTTTTTGCGAGTCAGCGTATTGTAAATGGTCAGTGAATGTTCCATGATGCCAATATTTTAGTGGTTTTAAAGCCGCAAAGGTAAAACAAATTTAGCATATCTTTCGTACTTTTGCCCTTCATACAAACTCCTCATTCTTTATGAAAAATAAAGTTACTGCCTATATCTACTTTATGTGCACACTTTTGGCACTCGTAAACTTGGCAATCCTCCTTTTGCGGAAAGCCGACGTGAGTTCGTGGGTGTTTGCCGTAATAATATCCGTAGCCATTATCGGCTATATCAATTACAAAGCTTACGCGCAACAAACGCCCGAACTAACCCGGCGACAGAACTATGTATCGCGCGTCGGCCACCTCAGTGTCAACGCCCAACAAAACATTGATTTATATGGAGGATGCGGTTTGCTCGTTATCCTATGCGTAAGCTTCGTGCTGTTCATCTGAAAGAATCGGTTTTTAATAAGGGGCATCCTGCACTTTCTTTTCGTAACTTAGTGAGTTACGCCGCCCAATCACTGTTTCGCGTTGCTCAATCACTTGTTTGACGAACGCGAATCACCTGTTTCGCAAATGCCAATCACTTGTTTCGCAAACGCCAATCACTTGTTTGGCGAATGCGAATCACAGCTTTTCCCCCACCCCATTACAAAAATAATCTCCTGATAGACTGACAAACCAAAGCTTTGCGTAAATTTGCGGTCTGTTTTTAGTAATCAGACTCTTCCATGATAGAAAAAGTGATTGTACTCGAAGACATCGACCCGGTGATCTTCTACGGCGTAAACAACGCCAACATACAACTGATTAAGGCACTCTACCCCAAACTGCGTATTGTGGCACGCGGAAATGTCATCAAGGTGTTGGGCGATGAAGTAGAGATGTGTGCCTTTGAGGAAAGCATTGTAAAACTGGAAAAATATTGCGCCGAGTACAACTCCCTGAAGGAAGAGGTGATTATCGACATCATCAAAGGAGGCGAACCGCAAGCCGAACGGGCAGGCAACGTTATCGTGTTCAGCGTTACCGGAAAGCCCGTCATCCCCCGCAGCGAAAATCAGCAAAAACTGGTGGAGGCTTTTGCCAAACACGACATGGTGTTTGCCATAGGTCCTGCCGGCTCGGGCAAAACCTACACCGCCATAGCCTTGGCGGTACGTGCCCTCAAAAACAAAGAAATCAAGAAGATTATCCTTAGCCGTCCCGCCGTGGAAGCGGGCGAAAAACTGGGTTTCCTACCCGGCGACATGAAAGAGAAGATTGACCCTTATCTGCAACCGCTCTACGATGCACTGCAAGATATGTTGCCTGCCGTCAAACTCAAAGAGTACATGGAACTCGGCATCATCCAGATAGCACCCCTCGCCTTTATGCGCGGCCGCACACTCAACGATGCCGTAGTGATATTGGACGAGGCGCAAAACACCACGTCGCAACAAATCAAAATGTTCCTCACCCGCATGGGCATGAACACCAAAATGATTGTGACGGGCGATATTACCCAGATAGACCTGCCGCGTGCCGAAACTTCGGGACTGATACAATCGCTCCGCATTCTGAAAGGGGTGAAAGGCATCGGCTTCATCGAACTGAACAAGAAAGACATTGTACGGCATGCCTTAGTAACCCGCATCGTAGATGCGTACGAGAAATACGATAAACTTAAAAGCGATAAAAATGACGAAAGAGGCTTTAACAAAGACTGACTTCCATTTTCAAGGTCAGCAAAGCGTGTACCACGGTAAGGTGCGCGATGTGTACAACATTGGCGGAGAGAAATTAGTGATGGTGGCTACCGATCGCATCTCTGCTTTCGACGTGGTGTTGCCTAAAGGCATCCCCTACAAGGGACAAATGTTGAACCAGATTGCAGCCAAGTTTCTGGATGCAACAGCCGATATATGTCCCAACTGGAAACTGGCTACCCCCGACCCTATGGTGACGGTGGGCGTGCTATGCGAAGGATTTCCGGTGGAAATGATTGTGCGCGGCTATCTCTGCGGAAGCGCTTGGCGTGCCTATAAAAGCGGCGTGCGCGAAATCTGCGGCGTAAAACTGCCCGAAGGCATGCGCGAAAACCAAAAATTCGACACGCCTATCATTACCCCTACTACCAAAGCCGAACAGGGTCTGCACGACGAAGATATATCCAAAGAGGAAATCTTGAAGCAGGGACTGGCTACGCCCGAAGAGTATGCCGTGCTGGAAAAATACACGCTGGCACTCTTTAAACGCGGCACCGAGATTGCCGCCGAACGCGGACTGATATTGGTAGACACTAAGTACGAATTCGGCAAGCACGACAGCGTCATCTACCTGATGGACGAAATACACACGCCCGACTCCAGCCGCTATTTCTACAGCGAAGGCTACGAAGAGCATTTTGCAAAGGGCGAACCGCAACGCCAACTCTCGAAAGAGTTTGTACGCGAATGGCTAATGGACAACGGTTTTCAAGGCAAAGCAGGGCAACAGGTACCCGACATGACCGAAGAGATTGTGGCTTCTATCAGCAACCGCTACATCGAACTCTACGAACACATCACCGGAGAGAAATTTGTAAAAGAAGAAAACGACCATATTGCCGAACGTATTGAACGCAATGTGGCTGCTTATCTGAAATAACACACACTTTTTTTGTTTGACAGGGCAAGCCGACAGAGCCGCCCGGCACTGTCGGTCGCCCTTCATTCCATGAAACGTTTATTTGAGTTTATTTAAACCTACCTGTATTTCTAATCGACAAGTATTTTAATTTTCTTTTTCCTTATGCAAAAGTATGGCTTAATAGGTTATCCTTTGAGACACTCCTTCTCCATAGGATACTTCAACGAAAAATTTAAGGGAGAGCACATCGATGCCGAATATGTCAACTTCGAGATACCCCGCATCGGTGACCTCTTGGAAGTGATTGACGAAAACCCCAACCTGTGCGGACTGAACGTCACACTACCCTACAAGGAGCAAGTAATCTCTTTCCTTGATGAACTGGACCCGGACACCGCCAAGATTGGCGCCGTCAATGTGATAAAAATCATCCGTCTGCCCAAAGGAAAAATCAAACTGGTGGGCTACAACTCCGACATCATCGGCTTTACCCAGTCTATCGAACCGATGCTGGAACCGCACCACAAGAAAGCACTCCTGCTGGGTACCGGCGGGGCAGCCAAAGCAGTGCATCAGGGATTGATTAACTTGGGAGTGAAGTGCACTTACGTGTCGCGCATGCGCAAAAATCCGTCGTATCTGACCTACCAAGACCTTACCCCCGAAGTTATGGCGGAACATACGGTGATTGTCAACTGCACGCCGGTGGGCATGTTTCCCAAAGTGGACTTCTGTCCCGACATCCCCTACGAACTGCTCACGCCGAAACATTTGCTGTACGATTTGCTGTATAACCCCGACCGGACGCTTTTCATGCAGAAAGGCGAAGAGCACGGAGCCACCGTAAAGAACGGATTGGAAATGCTACTGCTACAAGCCTTTGCCGCTTGGGAGATATGGCATAAGTAACATACCATCGGAATGAAACGTACCCAACGGCGCATCCTCTGCGCATTTGCCGCCGTAACGGTGGTGCTGCTGATTGTATTGACTATCGGTAGCTTCTTTATGCTGGACTTTGCTTTGCGCCCTACGCCCAATGACGGCAAGGATGTGACGGCATGTTACGCTGGCGTAAAAAGAGACTATCCGTGGATAACGCCTTGGCTGGATAGCCTCTCCACAGCAGAAGCGTTGCGCGACACCTTTATCGTCAACCCCGACGGCATCCGTCTGCATGCCCTTTATGTCCGTGCCGACCGTCTCACCGACCACACCGCCGTAATTGTGCACGGCTATACCGACAGCAGCGTGCGCATGTTGATGATAGGTTATCTGTATCACCGGCGGCTGGGTTACAACATTCTGCTGCCCGACTTGCAAAACTGCGGTTTGAGCGGCGGCGATGCCATACAAATGGGCTGGAAAGACCGCTTGGACGTGATGCAATGGATGCAAGTTGCCAACGCCACCTTTGGCGGACATACACGAATGGTGGTTCACGGTATCTCCATGGGAGCCGCCACCACCATGATGGTGGCGGGCGAATCGAATCCCAACTATGTGCGCTGTTACGTGGAAGATTGCGGCTACACCTCCGTGTGGGATCAGTTTGGTAAGGAACTGGGCGAACAGTTTCATCTGCCTGACTTCCCGCTGCTCTACACAGCCTCTGCCCTCTGCAAGGTGCGCTACGGCTGGAGTTTCGGCGAAGCCTCAGCGTTGGCACAAGTAAGCAAGTGCCGCCTGCCCATGCTCTTCATTCACGGCGATGCCGATGCCTACGTTCCCACATGGATGCTCTACCCTCTCTACGAGGCAAAGCCTCAACCCAAAGAACGCTGGATAGTGCCCGGTGCCACACATGCAATGTCTTACAAAATGCATCCCGAAGCGTACACCCGCCGTGTGGAAAAATTCACGAAACAATACAACTAAGCGGAAAATATCTATCTTTGCCCCATAAATCCTAATTATCACATCATCATGAGGAACTTATTATTTTCATTAACCCTGCTCTCGATGCTTGGCTTGCTCACCGCTTGTCAAGGAGGGAGCAAAAAACAACGAGACATGAGTAAAGAAATCAATGTAAAAATTGAAACCACACTGGGCGACATCGTCGTCAAACTCTACAACGAGACCCCGCTGCACCGCGACAACTTTATCAAGCTTGCCGACGAAGGCACCTACGAGGGTACGCTGTTTCACCGTGTCATCAAAGACTTTATGATACAAGCCGGCGACCCCGACTCCAAGGGTGCACCCGCCGGACAGATGCTGGGTTCGGGCGATGTGGGCTATACCCTGCCTGCCGAATTTGTTTACCCCAAATACTTCCACCGCAAAGGAGTACTGTCGGCGGCACGCATGGGCGACGCGGTCAACCCCAAGAAAGCATCGTCGGGTTGCCAGTTTTACATTGTTACCGGACGCGTGTACGACACGAATGCACTGATGAATATGGAAGCGCGCATGGGCACAGAGTTTACTCCCGAACAGATAGAGGCATACACCACCGTGGGCGGAACACCCCACTTGGACGGTCAGTACACCGTTTTCGGCGAAGTGGTGAAAGGCATGGAAGTGGTGGAACAGATACAGCAAGTAGCCACCGACCCGCGCGACCGTCCGCTGCAAGATGTGAAGATAAAGAAAGTGACGGTCGTAGAAGAGTAAATATTCTAAGATATACGTATGCAAGAAAGGCATCTCGACCGACATAGATACTTCACGGAGAAATCGGCAACCTCTGCCCAATATTACCTGCCCTATATACAGAGTGTCCGCCCGCTACGTGCAGGCGACCGCATTTTGGAAATCGGTTGTGGCGAAGGGGGCAATCTGCTGCCCTTTGCCAAGTTGGGACACGAAGTGGCGGGAGTGGATATTACTGCCGGTCGCATTGAGCAAGCCAAAAGCTATTTTGCCGACAGCGGCTATAACGGACGGTTTATGACGGCGGACTTCTTGACGGTACAACCGTACGAACTGGGAGATTTTGACGTCATCATTATTTGCGACGTCATCGAGCATATCGACCGTAAAGATGAGTTCATTTTACATGTCCAAACGTTCCTTAACAAAGGAGGCATCGTCTTCTGGGCTTTCCCTGCGTGGCACATGCCCTTTGGCGGACATCAGCAGATAGCGCGCAGCAAGTGGATTAGTCATTTCCCCTACGTACATCTTTTGCCCGCATCCCTTTATCACTCTCTTCTGCGAGCCTGCGGCGAAAACGATGCCAACATCAACGAACTGATGCGGATTAAGCAGACACGCATAAGCATCGAAGGTTTTGAATTTTTGATGCACGCATATTTTTGGCAGATTGCTCGCCGTTTGCTGTGGCTTGTCAACCCGCACTACAAGCAGAAATTCGGTATGAGGCCCTGCAAGCTTTTCTTCCCCCTGTCGAAGATGAGCTATGTGAGAGACTTCTTTGCAACGTCGTGCTTCTACATCACGAAGAGGTGAACGAACAAACACTAAAAGAAAGCCGCCGGGTTGTTATCCGGCGGCTTTCTTTTTAGAGACATTCGTCACTCTGCTTGTAGGGTAAGCTCTGTGCCCGATGCATAGTCTTGTCCACGCTGTTCGCTCAAGGCTGTAAAGCGGAGATAGCGAGCTTTTACGGGTTTATCGAAAACGACTTTTTGCGCGTCGGCATCCTTTTTAAAGCTACCTTTTTTAATGGGGTCGCTCCACTGTTTGCCGTCCATGCTCACTTGTATGGAATAATCTTTAATATTTCCATTGCTGCTACCGTCTTGACGTGGCATGTAAGTAATACCTGTTAACGTCTTCACTTCACCGGCGTCCAAGTCCACCCAATGCGGGTACTTGGCAACCGTTACCGAGTACATGGTATGCCAAATGGTGTTAGGGTCGCCGTCGGTGAGGTGTGAGGCATCGCCTTCGCCTGCCTCTTGGCTACTGGCATAAACCACTTGAGCACGTACCTGTCCGGTAGTATCGTTGGCTATAATGGTAGCTTGTTCGCCGGCGGAAGCTACCATGGCTGTTTGTGTCATGTCGTTTTGCGTCGCTGTGAGCGGGCGAATAATGAAGCCCATGCGATGTTCGCCGGCAAATACACGGTCGGGCATCAACGGACCGCCTTGTCCGCAGCTATTGCCGCCCAATCCGGTAACGGCACAGTCTAAGTGCAGATAGGTATCGCCGATAGGAGGCAACTGATAGGGATGCGGTGCCAATATCAGGTCGACAGCCGAGTAGGGAAGCGCCTGCACCGACATCTTATCGGTCGACACAAACAACGCTCCCGTGTGCGAATCATCGGTCAGTGCACACCAGCGTACCTCTTCGTGGTTCGCCATATCTTGCGGTTTGGGGAAGGCAACAAACTGCTCGGTCACCGTAGAGTGGTATTGCTCGATGAACTGACCTGTCTTACGGTCGGCATAGTTACCCACCGGTCCGCGACCGTAATAACTGAAGTTAGCGTATTGTGCCGGAACTTTAAGTACATAACCCAGTCGGGCAAGTACCAAGCGCTGTTTGTTGGAGTTGATACCCGCCGAGAGTTCTATGGAGCCGTCGGGATAGACCGTCCACACTTGATTGATGGTAAACTTAAAGTCGTCCGCGCCAAAAGCCCGGTCGGTAAGTTCTTCTATGCTGTTGTGCCCCGAACTGGTACCACCCAGTATGCGGGCTGCATTCGGTGCTTGCGATTCAACGACGAAGTTGAGCACATACGTGCCGTTGGCACCTTTGGCTACCTTGGCGCTCACCACTTTATGTTGAAGGTTGTGCAAACCGTTGGCAAACCAAGGCTGGTAACACCAGTTGTCGTTGTTAGTAAAGGCGCGCAGACCTTCCAGTTTCGGACCGTTACCGTCGGCAATCACCGTGCGGTCGCCATAGGTAAGGCTGTAGATAGTACCCGTTTGCGTGTCGAACACTGCTTGGAAGTTATCGCCTTTCAACTCGACGAGGGGAGTTCTTTTCTTCGCGTCTATCTTGCCGATAAATTTCAGCGGTGTATGCTTCTCTTTGTTTGCCACTTCGCTGATGAGCGGACGGGTGGTCGGCTTCTGAAGCAGCAGTTGTTCTTCCGCCATCGCATACCCTTTTTTAGCCCAAGGGCGGTCGGCTTTCAACACCAACTGGAGCTTCATGAAATATTCCGATCCGGGTTTGAGCATACTTCTATCAATAGGGAGTGCCACACTCATCTTCTTACGCGGAGCCAAGTTGATGACGTCGGAAGGATATTGCTGAGGCTGACCCACAGGCTTACCATCTTTATAAAGCGTAAATACCACATCGAACTCCTCGGAGAGGTTGGTAAAATAATACTTATTGAAGAGTTCCCACAGTTGTCCGTCCTTACCTACGGCGTCAACTCCCACATTTTGATACACCTTACGCACCTCGAAATACTGAGGTTTGGGAGTAAGGTCGCCAAACACGATGCCGTTCATTACAAACTGTCCGTCGTTGGGGAAATCGCCGAAGTCGCCGCCATAAGCTGCATAGCGGGTGCCTGTGGCAGGGTCGTAGTTGTACATCGATTGGTCTACCCAGTCCCAGATAGCCCCTCCGCAGAAGAAGTTGGTCGATTCCATCGCATTCCAGTAGTCGATTAAGTTGCCGCAAGCATTGCCCATAGAGTGTGCGTACTCCGAGATATGGAAGGGATATTTTATTTTGTATGTTCCTTTTACAGCTTCGCGTACCCAGCCGATAGAGGGATACTGGTTGCTGCCCATATCTACAATATCGTTGTTGCGTTCGTATTGCACGGGGCGCGATGCATCGAATGCCTTCAGTGCATCGTAAGCGGCAACAAAGTTCTCGCCCGGACCGGCTTCATTGCCCAGCGACCAGATAACGATTGCAGGGTTATTCACATTGGCATGTGCCATTTCCATGACGCGCGCCACATGAGCGGCTTTCCATTCTATCGGATGCGACAGCGATGCTTTGCCGTAATAATACTCGTGCGATTCGATGTTTGCTTCGTCTTCCAAGTAGATACCATATTTATTGCACAAGTAGTACCAATAAGGATTGTCGGGATAATGCGCGTTGCGTACATGGTTGATGTTGGCACGCTTCATCAGCATAATCTCTTTCTCCATTTGCTCGCGGGTGATGGCGTGTCCTACGGCGGGATTACTTTCGTGGCGGTTTACACCTTTCAGTTTCACCGGTTTGCCGTTGATGTAATAATAGCGACCGGCGAGTCCGAACTCATCTTCCGAAGCCGGCGTATCTTTAATCTCCACTTTGCGGAAGCCGGTAACGGTAGAGACGGTTTCGATGACTTTGTTTTTCTTATCCAGCAATTCGGCAACCAAGGTATATCGGTAAGGCTTCTCTGCCGACCATTGATGAGGCGTTTTTACCTCCATGGAAGTATGCAGCACGTTCGTTTCGCCCGGATTCAGTTTCTCTTGTGTCGCCGACAGCAATGTTTGCACCGGTGTGTTGTCGTCTCCATAGAGCACGTTGGCAAAGAGAGAGTAACGCACCTTGTAAGCTTTCACCGCTTTCTTATCCAGATTGCGGATGGAAGCGGCTATTTGCAAAGAACCGTCGGTATAGGTTGCATCCAAGTCGGGTGTCACCACCAAATCGCGGATATACACACGGGGCACCGAATAGAGAGCCACCGTGCGGAAGATACCCGGTAAGCGGAACATATCTTGCGCCTCCAAGAAAGAGCCGTCGGAACTGCGGTACACCTCAACGGCAAGGCTGTTGTTGCCCGGCTTTAGGTAAGGTGTGATGTTAAAGGCAGCCGCGTTGCGCGAGTTTTTGGAGAAGCCCACGTAGTGACCGTTAATCCAGAGATAGAAGAACGAGTCTACTCCGTCGAAGTTTACGAACACTTCGCGACCGTCCCATGTTTGTGGGACATCGAAATCGCGTCGGTACGAACCCACTTCGTTTCGTGTCTTATAGGTCGTCCATGTGGTAGGCGGTGTACGCATCACACCTCCCCGCCAATCGTCCACAGCCACTTTGTGCTGAAAGATAACCGGCTGGTTTACATAGATAGGCGTGCCATACTTTTGGCTACCGTCTTTTTGTAAACCATAGATGTTCCAACTGGAGGGAACGGTCGTATAATCCCATGCCGAAACGTCGTAGTCGGGACGATAAAACTCTTTTGGTCGCGAATCGGGGTCGGGTGCCCAATGGAAATGCCATTGTCCGTCCAGCGATTGCCAGTATTGACTGTTCTCGGGCAGCACCTTGCGGGCACTCTCCACGCTCTGGAACGGGAAGAACCAAGCGTGAGGCTGTTCTTTGTTCAGGGCTAACTCTTGGGGTGACTCCCATTCGTTGCCTTTGGGAGCATCCGATTGCCCGTACGAGTAGCCTGTCAGCGTTTGAGCCGACAAACTTGTAAGGGCAAGCATCCCACACACTGTTCCGATAAAAAGAAATTGCTTCATATATAATAAGGTGTAAACTTTAGAAACCGTTTTGAATTTATTGAAGATTCGATAATGTTTGCATTTTACTCTTCGGTAATCTCTATCACTCTACTGTTGAGCTGACCGGTAGTAAAGAGGTTCAATCCTACGTTCATCAAGAACTCGCCCGAGTAGCGTTTGCCGTCGGCTCCCAGCGAAGAGCGGGCACCCGGCATCAGGTTGATCTCTTTTGCGCGATACATCTTGTCGGGCTTCAGTCCTTGCAGACATACAGGCAGACTCTTCTCGGCATAACGCGGATGAATGTCGAAGGCAAAGAGCACGGCATGGTCGCCCGCTTTCCCCACATACATCGTAGCGGTGTGATTGCCTTCGTAGGGCGATACCAAGCGGTACATGTCGCCATCCAGAATAACCGGTTTCAGACGATTGTAGTTTTCTACGGCTGCACGGCAGTAAGCCTCATCGCCTTTGTTCATATCTTCCAGTTTGATGTCGAAGCCCAAGCGTCCCATCATCGCCACATCGGTACGGAATTTAATGGAAGATTTGCTGTTCCATGTGGTGACGTGTGCGCTGAGTACCTTGGCAGGGAACACCTGCGAGTAACCCCATTGGATAAACAGACGTTCTATGGGGTCGGTATTGTCGCTTGGCCAAAATTCGGTGAAGTATTTCAATGCTTCGTAGTCGGTGCGACCGCCGCCGCCCGAGCAGAGCATCATGGGCAGGTTGGGATATTTGGCATTGATGCGTTCGAGCACGTTATAGAGTCCGCGCACAAAGTCCACATAGAGGTGCGACTGTTTATCTTTGAGGTAGGGCGAGTAGATATTGGTAATGGGGCTGTTGCAATCCCACTTAAAGTAAGCAATGTCGGGATATTGTGTCATCAGACGGTCAACTATGCCGAACACATACTCCTGCACTTGCGGGTTGGTAAGGTCGAGCACCAACTGATTGCGGAAATAATACTCTTCGCGGTTGGGCATGTGTATCACCCAGTCGGGATGTTTCTCGTAGAGTTCGCTTTTGGGGTTCACCATTTCGGGTTCTATCCACAAGCCAAACTTGATGCCTTTTTTGTGTGCCGCTTCGGTGAGGTAGCCTATGCCGTGCGGCAGTTTGTCCGCCGTTTCTTTCCAGTCGCCCAAGCCTTGACGGTCGCTGCTGCGTGGGTATTTGTTACCAAACCAGCCATCGTCGAGCAGAAACATATCCACTCCCAGCTCTACGGCGTTGTCCATGAGGTGCAGCAGTTTCTCTTCGTTGAAATTAAAATAGGTAGCTTCCCAGTTGTTGAGCAGCGTCATGCGGTCTCCCTTGCCGTTTTTAATCTGATAGTTGCGTGCCCAGTCGTGGAGGTTACGGCTTGCCTGTCCCTTTCCGGTAAAGCTATAAGTAAAATAGAAGTCGGGGGTGCGGAACGTTTCGCCCGCTTTGATGTCGTAGTCGGATGCCCAAGGGTTGATGCCCGACACGACGCGCAACGCACCGTTGTTATCCACCTCGAAGGTAAAGCGGAAGTTGCCTGTCCAGCCCAGCGTACCCACCAGCACTTCGCCGACAGTTTCGGTAGCCGGAGCGTCGAACGCCAGTTCGAAGAAAGGCGAGCAGTGCATGTTGGCGCGTGCTCCCAGTTTGGTATCTATGATTTTTTTGCCGAACGCCAGCGGTTGCTCTTTAGCGCGCACTTCGGTAGCCCAGTCGCCCGAAAATTCGGTAAGAAGGTAGCTGCTTTTGTTGAAGTGCAGCATAGACGAAGCATAGCGGTTCATCACTATGGGTTTCTTTTCGCGATGACTGATTTCCGTCCACGTCTTGATGACGTTCTCTTTTTGATAAGCGGTGTAGTACAACTTCACCGTCACGGGGTATTTGTCGCCTTGCAAGGTGACAACGGTTTCGGTGACGTTGGCTTCGGGTTTTTTCACTTCGTGACCGATGTATTTCAGCAGCAGTGAGGGGTTACCGTCGGTGTTCACTACCGACAGGGCAGGTTCGAAGTAATCTTCCATGCCGCCGGTAATGTAAGCTTCGGTGCCGAGCGGCAGGTGCAGAATGTCGTCCTTGTGTGTCAACTTTTTCCCCAGATAACTTTGATAAAGCCGTCCGTCATTACCGGTACGGAGCACAAGTCCGATGTTGTTCGTACTGATTTCGATTACGGTGTGCTCTGCGCCGAAAAGCAACGAGCACGACATACACAGCGCGTATGTCAGCATAAGAAATTTTGTTTTCATGTGGTGTCTTTAAACTTACTGTTAGAATTAATCGTGCGAAGATACGCGTGTTACCTCTGTAAAAAAAGTTATATGGGTTAAAAAGAGTTATCATACAAGCTATGGTCGCCGCAACTGTGTACTTTTGTCGACAATTGACAAACTCCCATGAAAACCCTTACACACTACCTGTTTCATATTGTAGCACTCTGTATCGTTGCTATTTGGGGAACCACGTTTATCTCCACCAAATTGCTCATCGTACACGGTCTATCGCCCGAAGAGATCTTTATTCTACGTTTCACGATTGCCTATGCAGGCATTTGCATCGTGTCGCACCGCAAGTGGTTTGCCCACTCGTGGCGTGACGAACTGTGGCTGGCGTTGGCAGGCATCACCGGCGGTTCGCTTTACTTCTGGGCGGAGAACACGGCGTTGGGCATTACGCAAGCCACCAACGTAGCCTTTATCGTATGCAGCACTCCCCTGTTCACCGCTCTGCTGTCGCGTCTGTTTTACCGCAACGAGCCTACCGGACGTTACCTGCTACTCGGTTCGCTGGTCGCCGTAACGGGCATGGCATTGGTGGTTTACAACGGCAGCTTTGTGTTGCAACTCTCTCCGCTGGGCGATGCGTTGTCGCTGTGTGCTTCGTTGGCTTGGGCGTTCTACGGGTTCATCATACGCCGCCTGTCCAATCGCTACGATACGTTGTTTATTACCCGTAAGATCTTCTTTTACGGACTGATTACGATTCTGCCCGCCTTCGCACTACATCCGTGGAAAGTCAATCTCTCCGTGCTGATGCAACCCTTGGTACTGGGCAATCTGCTGTTTTTGGGGGTTCTGGCTTCGCTGGTGTGCTATGCCGTATGGAACTTGGTACTGAAAAAACTCGGTACGGTGCGTGCCTCCAACTATCTCTACCTGAATCCGCTCTTTACCTTGCTGGGGGCGACTCTTTGGCTGAACGACCGCATCACTCCCATGGCACTGTTGGGTTCGGCAGCCATTCTCTTCGGCGTCTGGCTGGCGGGACGGGGGAAGAAAGCTTCTAAACCCTTGCCTTTACAAAGTGTCAAAACGTCAAACGAACCCTCGAAAAACGGGCTTATTTCGGACTAAAGCAAGGCTTGGTGACTTTCGTGCGAGTATAGCGCGTTAAACTATGTGAAATATACTACTTAATTCGCATACTCACAGAAAGATACGAGCAATTTATGTCAAAAAACAAAAAGCGCCTTCAGCGCAAAAAAACAGCTCCAAAAAGAACTTTATGAAATTATCTTGCCGAGTTAGCGCGATAACTTGCCGAGATAACGCAACAATCTGCCGGGATATACAGACTAACTTGCCGAGATAATTTATTCGGCGGGCAGTTGATTCGTTGTTTTCGCGTCGACAGTTCGTTGTTTTCGCGGAGATGATTCGTTGTTTCTACGGAATTAGTTCGTTGTTTTCACGGAGTTGGTTCGTTAAGTTGCGGGAGATCATGCATAGCGTGCGGTTTAAAGGCACGTTTTCTTCAAAGTACGAGTTAGCAGAAAGCGCGATATTGCGACATTGTGCTGCGAAAACAGGATATTTGGTAACTTTAAAAAAAATCATTCTCTTTTTAGGGTTCTGCAAAGATGAACTGTATTAATAGTACAGGGGATAGAAAATCGCCCCGTAACCGTTAATACTATACATTGCATGGACCGTACATCTATATATCGTTACTTTCGCGGAGAGGCAAGCCGCGAGGAAGAGGAACGCCTGCTGGAGTGGGTGGAAGCTTCCGAAGAAAACCGCCGGGCATACCTCAACGAACGTATGCTCTTCGATGCTACCCTGTTTGCATCGCAACCTGTCGCCGAAAAACGCGGCATTAAGGTGGTCTTGCGCCGCATTGCGCGCATCGCAGCCATTCTCATCATTGCCGTAAGCGGCAAAGTAATTATCGAAGATTATCTTTTTCACCGTCGCATGCAGCCGCAAACCGTTGCCGTGCCTGCCGGACAGCGTGCACAGATTACGTTGCCGGACGGAACACACGTATGGCTCAATGCAAAGTCGACACTGACTTACGCCGCCGACTTCGGCGAAAGCGTACGAAGCGTCAATCTGGACGGCGAAGCTTACTTCGAAGTGGCGAAAGACCGGAAACATCCTTTCTTTGTGGAGACCGAAATGAATAAGGTACGCGTGGTGGGCACCAGCTTCAATATCTGTGCCTACAACGGTAGCGGAGAATTTGAGGCAACCCTCACCGAAGGCATCGTAGACATCTATTCCACCCAAGGAGACAAAGTGCTTGCACGCCTGCAAAAAGACGAATTTTTCGCCAACTACAACGGTAAGTACAAGAAAACGGTACTTCCATCGTACGAGTATCTGCGCTGGAAAGAGGGACTTTACTGTTTCGACGACGCATCGTTCGCCGGCATACTCACGAGATTGGAGAAATACTATAATGTAAACATTACGGTTGCCGACTCCTTGTTGCTGGACTATACCGGATGCACGGGTAAGTTTCGCGAACAAGACGGCATAGAGCACATCTTGCGTGTGCTTGCCAAGGACCATCCTTTCAGCTTCCACATCAACGAGGCGAAAGACTCTATTACTATCTATCGGTAAAGATTTCCTTAAGTTTATACTAACCCTTTAAAACAAACAACATCATGAAAACCTGAAAAATCTATAAAAACAGAATAGGAAAGTACTGCCATACCTTCCTATTCCTAAAAGTCAACAATCAAAACAATTGAATTATTAACTAACACATTACAAAGATATGGGAAATATTTCTTTGATTAAACTTTTTAGTCCTAAAAGTGACGGACTGAAACAAATCGTGCGTACTATGAAGATAACTTTATTTCTTCTTTTATGTGTAACATTTCATGCATATAGCAGCAATAGTTACTCTCAAAATGCAACCGTCAGAATCCCCCGCTCCGAACGGAGGGTAGGCGACATTCTTCGACAAATAGAAGAACAGACCGAGTATCTGTTTGTGTACAATAAAAAAAGCGTAGACGTACGCCGCACCGTCCGCATAACTGCCGACGAAAAACCGGTGTCCGAAGTACTGGAGGCAATGTTCAACGGCACCAAGGTAAACTACGTAATGGAAGGCAAGA
>JAISHU010000129.1 GCA_031262385.1 Mediterranea sp. (in: CFB group bacteria) | reverse complement strand
GTATCACAACGAACAATTACACACCCAATCCGAGAAGGATACCTCGGGCGAGAAAAGTCGCAAAACAGTGCGTGATTTCTCCTTGTACAGCTTGGCGCGAGAATAGCACTTATTATAATAACTGCCAAACAATCAATTAAGTAAAGTTATACATTACCCTAATTTGAACCTAACTCAATCGTAATTATGAATATGTATTTAAAAAAAACTCTTACGAAAGCGATAGTCATGTGCGCATTATTCGTTGTGACAATGCCATGTTCACTATCCGCACAACAGGAAAATAGCATCAAAAGAGATGGTATGGCAGGTGCGCCTGTAGATGTGGATAGTTTGGCTAAAGCACTTCAAAAGCGGAAAACAGTAGAATTTCAAGGCGAATACCCTAAGGATCCCGTACTGAATGTCCAACAGTGGTCAAACATTCATCGCTCCATTTTACCTCCCAAAGAAGCAGTCCGCCTTCCGATGCTTGCGTTGCAAACTAACCTGTTGTATGATATAGGTGCATTCACTCCTAATTTGGGATTGGAGCTTGGAATCTCGCCACGTGGCACACTACTGCTTTCGGGAAGCTATAATCCTTGGAATATGAGCGGTGCCAGCAACGACAACAAGAAGTTGAATCATTGGTTGGCGAGTCTCGAATACAGGTTATGGCTTTGTGAACGTTTCGACGGCCATTTTTTTGGTGTTCACGGCTTCTATGGCAATTATAACATTGCCGGTTATAAGATTCCTCTTATTTTAGAGAAAGGTTCCGAGAACTACCGCTATTATGGTAACGTATATGGTGCCGGCATTTCTTACGGTTATCATTTGATGCTTGGCAAACATTTCGGCATGGAGTTTACCCTCGGCGTGGGTGTCGGTTTTATGAAATATGACCGTTATGAGAGAAATAATTGCGGTCAATGCAAGGATACCGGCATAAAACGAACATTCGTCGCTCCTACCCATACGGGAATTTCGCTAATCTACTTGATTAAATAATTCATTATCTCAAAACAGCATGAAAAGATTCATTTTACTATCGATATTTCTGATAGCCGCTGTATCTTTTGCCGTAGCGCAAGATTACGATGTGGCTATACGCAACGCAGTTGTGGCAAAAGAGGGTGACAAGCTGAAGGTGTCTTTCACTATGGAAGATATCGATATATCATCCCGTTATAGGGCCTTGATTACCCCCGTTATTTACGATGGAACAGGCCAAATGAAAGAGCTAAAGCCTGTATTGTTGGTAGGCAAAAACCGGAATACATACGACAAGCGTTCGGGAAACACAACACCTAATATAGAACGTCATGTCGTAAAGAAACATGCTAACATTAGTTATACGGACTATGTGACATGGGAGGATTGGATGCAGTATGTATCCATCGCCATATCGGAGACTATCGAAGGATGTTGTACTACAGTTCACAAGGCGCCGAATGAAGCTGTTGCCGAAGGGTTATTGACATACTTCAACAAGCACCCTTATTACAATATAAAACCGCTTCCTTACGAACTTTCCGAACTGGAAAAGTATGATATCGACAACCCTTTTCTCCATTCCATGGAAGATTTCGACAAGCGATATGACGTACTCAAGAAAAATCGTGGTCAAGGAAGCGCGAAAATAGTCTTTAAGGTCGGATCTTCCGTGATTGACCTCGGCATGGCAGACAATCAGACCATGATGTCGAAGATGTTGGGTGCATTCCGAGTCATAGAGAACGACTCGTTGGCCGTATTGCGCAAAATAGTAATTGCGGCATACGCTTCTCCCGAAGGAACACTGGCTTATAATACAAAATTGGCGGCAGCTCGTGCGTCGGCAGTAGAGGAACACTTTCTTCAGAATGTGAAGGGACTCGATGCAAATATGTTCGAGCTGATTAACGGACGTGAAGACTGGGATGGTTTGCGCGAAGCTGTGGAAGCATCGGAAATGGAAGCAAAGGCCGATGTGCTGAAAATCATCGACAGTTACTCAATGGAGCAGGAAATCAGGAAAACTAAACTGAAACAATTGGACGGAGGTAAGCCCTACAAATATATGTTGGAGAACCTGTATCCACCGTTGCGTAATGGCGGTTACCTACAGATATACTACGAGGTACAGCGCAAAGCCTCTCTTAGTTGGACGGACGAGCAAGGACGTCAGGTTTGGGTAGACCCCGACTCGCCACGCAACCGCTTTGTATCTGCATATAATAAATCTATCGGGCTTTTGGTAGACGGAAGCTACAAAGAGGCCTTGGATGTATTGTTGCCATACAAAGACGATTCGAGATCTTGGAATTACATTGGCGTGGCGTATATGATGATTGATGAGAATACAACGGCCGCTTCCTATTTCCAAAAGGCTGCCGATAACGGCGATACCGACGCATTACGCAACTTGGAAGAGTTGAAATGGGACAACAAGGTAATGGGAAAATAAGTAATAAATAAAGGTAAAAGAACCAATAATAAATAACCCAACTTAAATAAATAACTCAACTTAAAATTAAAAGAAAAAAATGAGACAAGTTTCAAAGTTTGCTGCCTTGTTCATGGCCACTGCCATGTTTGCAGCGTGTTCTAATGATGATTCAACATCGAATCAAATGGAAAAAGGTGCAGGCACGATTGTCGTAAACCTTAAAAACGGTGCCGCTACCCGTGCTACCGAAGCGGCAACCGGTGATGAGAAAGCCGTGAAAAATCTGGAGTTCTACGTCTTCGATGCCAACGGTAATCTGGATGCCAAAACTCCTTATGTGCTCATCCCTTCCAATAAGTTGGAATCGGATAATACCTATCAGTTCCAAGTGAGTGCCGGAACCGATAATCAAGTGCTCGTCGTAGCCAATGCTTCTATTGGGAAACCGGGAGATACTGCTACACCTGCATTTCCGGCCACTGCCACTTTGGCAGATATTCAAAAGAGGCTGTCTTCCGGCTCATTCAATGACCAGAACAGCCGTGTAGTTCCTTCGACTGGATTGGAAATGTCGGATGTACAAACTTTCAGTGTAGCGGAAGGCGAAATCAAGAATGTAACGATTAAACTGAATCGTTTATCGTCGAAGATTCATGCTCCTCAAATGAACGCTACGGGTGTTGCTGTGACGCTGGATACGCAAGAAGATGTGGACAAGGCTTTCGGGGGAAATTCAGGCTTAACACCTCAAGACCAATTCAGTTTCAGCTTTACCGGCTATGCTCTTATCAATGGAGTGCAGAAGTCGGACGTATGGGACGATCACAATTTTTCGACTTGGGTAGAGGCCTCTTACACCAACTATTATCTCACTTCTACATTTGATGCAAATGGAGATTTTACAAAAGCTTATTCGGGACAAAACTCCTTGGGTAGTTATTTGCTTAACACTACCGAAGCTCCATTTGTTTATGTATACGAGAATTCCCCGAAGCGTGTAGCTGATGCTAGCGGACAAGTCGGTACGATTGCAGGTCAAGTTTATGCTTTCATTATCGAAGGTACATTGACAAGCGGCACGACAAACTCTCAACCACGTTATTGGAGGGTTAATTTCTTACGTGCGGACAACTATAAAATCGTGCGTAATGCAGCCTATACGATAACGCTTGACAAAATCACTACTCCCGGATATGCGACACCTGAGGAAGCTACCGGTGGAAATGACGATGTTATTCCGGACAACGACAAGTCATCCGTTAATTTTACCATCGAAGTCACAGACTGGGATGCAATGAGCGAAAACACTCAGGTATAATCCATAACCAAGCCAATGAAAAGGGTAATATTCGTACTTTTAGTTGCCTTGACCTTCGTAGGATGTTTCAAGGAGAGTGAAGATATGTGTCTGACATTGAATTTCTCCATTTATGACGAATACGCAGCAGGTGACTTTGATTCGAGGATTGGCAATGACGTACTACTCACCGTCTTCAAGGACGGTGCAGTAGTGGCGTCATCGGTCATTCCACACGAATACATCCATAATGGCAAGTGTACCGTAAAGAAACCCGACGGCATGGACGGTAATGTGGAGTTGCTCGTATGGGGTGTCCCCAATTATACAGATGGTACAGCCCAAACATGGTATTATGACCCATTGCAGCAGGGCGTACGATTTGAGGATATTCAATTGGAATACTCCCCGACAAGAGCAGTCAGTAACTTACTTTCCCCCTCTTCGTTCTATTATGGCACGGAGAATGCCGTAGCAGATAAGTCTGAGTTGACATCTGCCGCAGTACAGCTAAGTTCCATAATGTGTCGTGTGGAGGTGCGGATGCATACTACGCGTCAGTTGGCGGTGCCGTCTGTAAAGATTCAAGGAACGGCATCCAAAGCCAACCTTCGAGGAGAAGGCATTGGAAACGACCAAATCGTAGCTGCACCGCTTCAACGACAAACGGGTTCACAACCTTTCTATGGTACAGGCCTCATAAATGTGATGCCCTCGCGAAAAGATCAATCCGTGAGTGTAATCATAATGGATGACAATAACAATCTCACCACACTCACAACTCCACGTGACGTACCTGTAGCTGCCATATCGGGAGGATATATTCTTTTCGATTATTACGAAGAAAGTGCCAGTGTGACAATCACCGTGAATGACTATGAAATGAAGGGTGAAATTGTTACTATGTAAATTGTAAAACAATTAAGCATGTTTGAAATGAAAAATAAACTTTCTCTATGCCTAACCTTAGCGGCAATCTCGACCTTGACGGCTGCGATGTTATTGGCTTCGTGCTCTGACGGTGACCAACCTGTCGGGAGGTCGGCCGAGGAGTGCGAGGTCAGCATGCAGCTTTCCACAGGTCACACTCAAACGAGAGCTGCCGACGATGAAGAGGTTAAGAGCATAGATATACTTGTATTCAACGGCAAAGATTTGGATGTGGATAACGCCACATTCGAATATAGCCGTGTCGCATGGAAGAAAGATGATGGTTCGTACCAAAGTACGCTGTTGCAAGCTAGCGAGCTGGATTTGTATTTTGCAGTAAACGTCCATGATTTGGTGCAATCCCTAACGGAAGGCATGAAATGGAGCGAAGCTAAGGAAAAATTGCAGCTTACGGATCCGGATAAGCTTGGCACCGAAATCGCCTCAAAGGGATTACCGATGTGGGGGATGCTTCTCAATAAAAGCATTGGCACTGGTGCTTCGTACCAAAATTTGGGCAAGATAAACCTTATTCGTGCGGTAGCATCTACGGATCTTGCCATCACGGCTTCCGATTTTACGCTGACCGGATGGTATATCGCCGATGGAACCGGTAAGGGTTATCTGGCGTACAATCCCGCATATATGGATGCCACTAATAAGTTTTTTACTCCGGAGATTCCCGCAGGTATAACTTACCAAGATTGGACGGCCGTAGCGCCTACGGATCCTACTGCGGCATGGCGGTTCTATATGTATGAAAACGGAAGTAGCACTACCAACACCAAAGTGATATTGCAAGGGAGTTGGAGTGGCTCTACCATAAATGGAGATACTTACTATCCGTTGGCATTCAGGGATCCGACAGATCATACCAAGAAGAGAGATGTTACGCGTAACTCGAAATTTATCATCACCGTCACCAATGTGAACGGTGACGGTTTCGAATCTCTTGAAGATGCAAAAAAAGGAGAAGAAACCAATCTGGACTACGAGGTTATCGCTTGGGATGAGGACACACAGGGAGATATATTTGTAGACGGCTCCCACTGGTTCAGCATCGATACGCGTCGAAATGATGTAAGTATGCCTCGTAGCAAGGATGCTGTTGCATCTCTGCGATTCGTGACAGCTGCTTCCGATTTGACTGCGATTAAGATGAAGTTATCGGACACCGATTTGGGTGAGAATCTGTTGTTGGACACCCATCCCCGCTTCAAATTAGAACGCACAACACGTACAGACGCATCCGGTACCGAATTCAACTGCTTTCTTATCACCACCAAGAAAGATTACCAAGCCGGTGAGGCAGATTTGTCGGCAACATTTATCATCACCGTAGCCAACAGGATAAAATTTGAAATCCATGTTACGCAAGTGGACGGTGCCGACGATGACTGGGACGGCGGATACTCTAATGATACCGAAATAGGATAAGGATAATAACAGTTATGTTTCAGTATAAAAACAATAAAGCACAATGAATAAAATAATTTCAATTATAGCAGGTCTCTTATGTCTGTTTGCGGTAGGTTGTACCTCCTCAAATGAAGACAACGGGATGTACTCAAAGGACAACAGTCTAAGGTTGAACTATACGACGGAAGGTATAACTAACGGCGAGGCAACGACCCGAGCCAATCTAAATGAGGTAAAGGCCGAATCCGGTGAAAGTACGGTCAATGACCTGAGACTCTTCTTTTTCGAGCCTACAAGTGACGGTTCGGGACTATTTGTCGAATCGTACGAGGTAACGGATCCCGATGCTTTGGGCGAACCTCCTTTTACAGCGATTTCGTTAGATTTCGGACAAGATTCCAAAATCTTCAAGGCAAACGCTTACGTAGTCTTGATAGTAGCCAACAATCGTGAGTTGACTAATAAAGTGGATAATCCCGATGCTAATTTCGTAGGAAAGAGTGAAACGGATGTTGTTACGAGTTCTCGATTGTCGATAAACGGTTCGGCAGATGACGAGTCACCTCAATATAATGGGTCGCCACTCCAAATCATACCGATGAGTCAGCGTATTGTTAAAAATGCAGGCGACGAGACTCTCGATGTAAAATTGAGCCGTCTTGTATCCAGAATCGATGTTGCTAACAGTGACAAAAACTATGCGGTTATGTCGGCAGCCATTTGGAATGCCGCGAAAAGTACCAGCATTTGGGACAATACCACATTATCGGATGTCGAACATACCACTCGCTATTATGGCATAGAGGTACCTGCTGACAAACAATTCACACCGAAACCGATTATGGGTGGCTTGTATGCGTTCAGTAATTTTGTTGAGAAGCCGGCAATTGACGATGCAGTGACTACATGCCTGATTCTCGGAATGCAGCCCTGTACGGATAGCGACGGTGACGGCACACCCGAAACCTTAACCGGTACCATATCTTACTATCGTGTTAATTTGGTTAATAACGGTATGCAATATATCAAAAGCAACAAAGCTTATGGTATAAACGTAACTCGTGTAAGAGGAAAAGGTTCTGACAAAGAAAAGGACGCATTGACACAGGCTGAAACTTTATTGGATACCGATGTAAATAACTGGGTATATGATGACAACGGTTCCGTACTTACCGACGACAACGGTAATGTGTTGGCTGTCGGATCGACTCGTGTAAGCCTTCCTCCCGAAGGAGGAGACTACAGTGTACGGTTGTTTACGTTAGGAGACCAGACATTGAGAATATCTACCTCGCGCCTACCTGTCGGAATAGACGTAACATTGGTTAATAGCGTATTAAACATACATGCCGAGCCAATCGGAACAGGTGATGAGATAAGCGGATTTGTAGAGATAGAATACGGTACGTTGAAAGCAACTATCGCTATTGTCCAATCGGCAAACATCACTCAGTATATTAAAGTGACACCTAACGAAAGGCAAATCTTTGGATCAACGAAAGGAGAACAGAGTACTCGTTTTAGTGTTGCAAGCTCGGGCCCATGGACGGCCACAATATACAACGATGGCTTTACATTCACCAATAACCAGGCAGTTTTTAAGTCTCAAGGCGTGAACATGGATCAATTCTATGTATTTACATACAGGGATAATACAGAAGTATTGCCGAAATCGTCATTTATTGAGATTGCTCTTGACGATTATCCCGAGATGTCGGTTGTTCTTATCCTTACCCAGCGCGGAGCGGGAGGTGTTACCTTAACGCCTGCTTTGGACGCAATCGCATTCGACGCTTTCGGTAATTTGGATGTACCTAATTTCGATGGCATATTCCATATTACTACCGATGCTTCCAGTGACTTCCCTAACTGGAATATTGTTAAGACCGGGGCATCTGCCGCTGATTTTACAGTAGACAACGAATCCGGTACTCCGTCAGAAAATGTATTTACCGTATCGACAGGTAATAATACATCTGCTGGCCCGAGAGAAGCCACGGTTCGCGTACAGTTGGATGGTAAGCCGGGTGTAGGTAAAGATATTCGTGTAACACAAGCGGCTCATACCGTTTCTCTGAATCCTTCTACAATAGAGACCTCCGTGCCGGCAAATGGCGGAAGCACTGTGCCTATTCTCGTTACCTCTTCCGACAGTTGGGAAGCAAGCATTACCTGCGAGAATGGCACGGCAACTTTGGATAAGACAACCGGTGCATCGGGCGAATCGTTCGTTGTTACGTTCGATAAGAATTCGACACCGCTGGTAATTCCTACGGCAACGATTACTGTAAAAGTCGCCGGTACTGCGGTGCAGACCACAATGACGGTAAAACAGGCTCAACTGAATCCTCGTACAATAAACGCACGTCAGCATTTTGCCGGATATTCAAGTCAGTTGGGAACCAACGCATATGGTGCTAACATGATATATAATTACTTGACCAATACATCGTATTTTGGTTCGAGCGGAACGGTTTATACTACCGCCGGCATCAGTGTTTCGAATGCCGGTAGTTTAGATGCACCTACATTTGGTGCTAACGATGGTATTTATTGGGAAAATGTACCCTATGACCAAAATTATATCAATGAGGGTATTGCATGGAAAAAATCAGATAGTCGGAATCTTCTAATTGTCATACTGACCAATACTTATGGCACATATGCAGACGAAATGCTTAATGCTGTCAGCAGTGGCGGTTATAGTTATAATCCAACTTATATGAATATAGGTTCTACATGTAGTCCTGTTTCTGCCAAAGAGTATAGCGTAACAAATAATAATCGTGGTGAAAAATTGTGGAGCTATGTGACAAAAGACGGACCGTTTACCAATGGTACGGAGATAGACCTGAGCCAAGTATCATATAGGCAAAATGAATGGTATGGTTATGGCAGTCAAGGACTTAATGCCTGGCCGACAACGATGATACCACTTGTTATGTATAATGGCAAATGTACGGTGGGTATTGACCCGACCAACAATATTGTTGTTCTGAGTGCGCAATTGTTCAATACGGGATACGGTAACTATAACAAATACTCGGATGACAGTCCGGCCGGATTATTCCTTAAGAATATGTTGGCATTCATGGTTAATGCAGCCCAATACGGTTCTGATTTCACAGATCAGTATAAGTAATGGTAGGTAGTTCTCATACTAAGGTTTACTTCAAAAATTTGGTTAATAAGTAAAACATCGGTTTGCCCTATGAAAAATCAATAACCACCACATAGGGCTCTACAAGAAGACCTTGCAACAATTACTGTTGCAAGGTCTTCTTCATTTTAACCTGAATTCTGAATAAGATAAATATGCTACATATTGTGTTTAGCCAAATCGTTACCTGCTAAATTTGCATTACCATTCAGTTCGCCGTAAGTCGCTGACTTACAAAAGAAAA
>JAISHU010000120.1 GCA_031262385.1 Mediterranea sp. (in: CFB group bacteria) | reverse complement strand
TTGACCCATCAGAAACAGTACATTCTACATTATATACTGTATTCCAGATGCTTATATCACAAGTTAGAAATAAAAAAAAGAGCTGTTTCAACAAAAGGAATTCTGTCAATACGCGGGATTCCTTTTTGTATTTAGGGCGAGGAACATTTACTGACTTCGTCACTTCATCGTAAATCATTACATTTCCTCCTCTATTCACAGCACCTTGCCAAATGATTTTCCAAGCATTTTTACAACATGACACACACACTGAAACCGACCGAAGGCACTGATTTCAGCCGTAAATCCTGTGAGTAGGACGATATGCAAGACTGAGACCACTGAAGACAGAAAACAGAAACTTCTTTGTATGTAGTATTTTAGACCTTTTCAATGTAACGAAAACAATGAATCAAAAAGTTTCGAAAAATGAATCTGCCTTGGGTGAAGAGATAACCATGTCAGGGAATCAAACTGTTTAAAACAGCTCCAACTGTTGCCCGGGAGCATTGGGCGCAACAGGCTTCTTTCCATAATAGATCTCGATGTTGCCAAATTGCTTGTCGGTAATACACATGATCCCAATCTGTCCGTACTCGGGTAAAAACGACTTCACACGCTTGATGTGAACTTCTGCATTTTCGCTACTCGCACAGTGGCGGATATAGATAGAAAACTGAAACATGGTGAAACCATCTTTCTGCAAATTCTTACGAAAGTCTGTGTATGCCTTTTTATCTTTCTTGGTGTCGGTAGGCAAATCGAAAAGTACTAAAACCCACATGATACTATATTCACTAAAACGATACATTTTATTATTACATTTCGGGATAAGCAATCTTACGGAGTTCACCGCTGTAACACTTGTAGAGCGAAGCTGTTGTTTGGGCAACTGCTACCATTAGCGGACTTCGTTTGCCGGATATGACAACTTCCAACGTAGGGATGGTGAGTAGTTGACCTTTTATATCTTTCGTCAGTTCTGCATAATCGATGCCGCTTCGTACTATAGCATATACTAATTTGTCAACATAAGGGCGGTAAGGTTCCATAATGTCGTCTGCCAAACAGTAAGCATTGTAGCGATTGTGGTGATGAATGCCCAAAGTCGGCAGCAGTCCGCTGGTAACCAAACCTCGTGCCACGACTGCGCGCAGTATGGCATATCCGTAATTCAACAGATTGTTGGGTGGCATCCCTTCTCTATCGCGTGTAAATCCAACGATATCAAAAAGATTCTTCCAGTAATAGGCGGCTGCACGTGCTTCCAGATTATCCGGATCTCCGCTCTTTACGTTGGCTGCCCATACTTTCATGCAACGAATTTCTCCTCCCGCGCACTCTTTTAATACGGCGGCTTGGTTTTCTATTTTTGTATTCACGGTTTGTTGCCACAGTTGCTTTTTGAGTGGAAGTGATGCATCTAATTGATTGCGAAACCGTTCATTCTGAGTAGTGTTGCCATAGAGAGGCAGCATCAGCCCCACCGGCATGCTACGACTATCGCAAGTTATCACGGCGCAATTGTTTTCGAGCAACGCTTCGAGTACACCCGAAGTGATGGTAATCTGTTTGTGGTCCAGCACTACCACGCCCATGTCTTCTATAGGGCGAATTACTTCCGACTGCTGCTTGAAGTGTTCAGGAAGAGTACTATTATTTACGACTTCCGGTAGTTTGATAACCAATTGCGCATTACGCAACGAGAGGTAAACAGGACTACCAAAATAGAGAGTTTTCTTGATCATGGGATGATTATTGATTATTATTATTCATCGGCTTCAAACGGTAACTGATGAGACAGAGATGCGTCATCTTCCGAGTTGGGCAGGAAATTTTGTTCCGAAACAATACTTCTTCCAAGCTCTTTCTCTGCTTGTTCGCGCGCCACACCTGCGACATTACCACCACGTCGGGCAACTTGTTTATTCTTCACAAAAGTATCAGGCTTTTCTTTTTGCGAGATTTCTGTTGTTACACGTTCTCCAAGCATTGTGAAGATCAATTCCAAATCAGACATGTGGTCGCGAAGATTATGTTTGGTTGCTAAGCCTTTATACTCTTTGTATTGCGATGGAGTTAAGCCAAATGTAGCTTTAGATATTTCAGCGGTAAGAATGGCATAGTCATTCTGTTCCTTTATACCTCGTTCTTTCCATTCGTCTGTCAGATTTTGTCGTATGGCAATCCCCCTCAGGCGTTTATCAATCCAATCTTTGGGATAACCTTTCTGCTCATAGAGTTCTTTCATACGCTCTTGTGCCAATTCGGGATTCTCTATCTCTTGGACTCTGTCGTAGCCTACCTGTGCCAACCACAGCTTAAAGGGTTCGGCTTTAGGCGAAGGGATAGATTGAATAATACGGAAAAGACCTTGAATATTAGCTGCAAGAGTCTTTCTTTTTTTTCCATTTATTGTAATCATCTCTACATGGGGACAAATTGTCCCTAGGTAGGTGGACAGAGTTTCGTCCCGTTTGCGCATTTTTTTTAAATAATCAGTAGGATTGGCACTGTCTGTCAGTGCTTCTACGACATCAACAACGGAGAAGTACCATTGTTGCTCTTCTTCGTTCCATGCGGAACGAATCTTTTTCTCTTGAAATAGCTTGATGTTACTCATAGATAATATGTTTTACAATACAAAATTAGTTATATCCGGTATAAAAGAACGTTATCTCAATACTCTCCTACAGTCACTATTTGACCAATGTGGTTGATACGTACTTTGACAATGTTGTTAAGTATCGAAAAAGACCTTATACTTTTCCATGTGATATCTCTTAATTCTTTTACCTCATTCACAGTAGTTTCCAAATGGTGTCGAAACATATAGTTTTTTGTTGACAACTTTTGTACTCTGAATAAATTGGGGCTAATCTGCGCATAATTTTCCGGATTTAGCAAGTCTATCTCGTTGGGATTAAAACCGGTTGCTTCATTCGGGAAAACAAAGTATTCATTCTGTTTCATTGTAAAAAGAAGTTTCCAACCATCAGACTTTCTATAATCTTTATCAACGACAGACTGTCCAAGTGATGCTCGTGTGGTAGCTTCGTAAAGTGAAACAACCTGTTCGTGCAATTCGCCATCGGCATCTCTATAAATAGCTACATGATGATTGTTGCTTGTACTGACATAGTCAACGGGTTGCTTTTTCTCTTCGCTGTCCAATATCACCTTACCACGATTATCGCGTTTATCGTGCAATGATTCGGCATTACTAATTCCGGTAATAGTAACCCGCTTGACGGAAATACCTTTTTCTTTATTGTGCCAGATAGGGTTTTCTTCTAAATTGGTAAATGCCTTTCGGGCATCACCCTTAAACTCGGCTAAACGAGTTTCTAACAATTTCTTTATACCTGCATCTATCACTTTTTCTATTTTTAAATCGGGAGTAACTTCTTTGCGAATGGTATATACTTTATTATAGCAAGTCACTTTAGTTGGAACGCTGAGCGTTTGTTGTTCGTCGCAATACAATGGAGTTTTCCCCAAACTATTCTCACCTGTAAAAGCTTTCTTCGGGTCGGCACCATACCGTTTTAACCGATTTAACAAGGCTGCGCGATACAATGGAGAAACAACAGTAAGAATTTTGTTCTTGTCGAAGTTTTTGCCAATAGTTTCTATTGTATATTGATTGATACTACCATAAATAGTATCGTTATGTAGCTGTCCCCGAGGTGTCAGTTGCATTTTGCTGTTGATTCCACCCTGCTTTTTTGTCTTATTGACGTTCTTGGTTACTACTTTATTTCTGGCTTTAACCGAAATCAAGATATTTTCCAAATGTCGCTTGACTTCAGAACGAAATAGTTCCAACGGAATAGGAGACGCAAAACGCAGTTTCTTTTTGTCGTCCCGATAAAGCTCTTTACGTTCGATAGCATAAATACTACTTGATTTGTCACTTCGTGCATTTAAATTGTTTAAGTATTGAATATAAGAAGGTTTAGTGAAGGCTATGGTTAATGCATCCATGGCATGATGTCGATGATCGTTACGTTTCGTCCAATCTTTTATGCGTCGAATTCTACGACCATCCTTATTTTCAACAATTTCCGTTAACCCCAGTCTATGGTACTTATCCCAGTTAAGTTCTTGCATCACATCAACCAATTGCCAGTCTTCGCGCAGACGGTCTGTTATAGAACCAGTTGTAGATACCACACTCGGCACAATTTCGTTTAAAAGAGCACGTGCTTTCTTAGTGATGTATTGCGAATCACGCAAATCCCGTTCTATGAAACCACTAGGTATATCTACATCTGTCATCATTAATTTATCTCTTTTGGTCTTGGATATGGCTCCATTTATAAATAGACTTTCTATACGAAGGAGGTAGGTATGCAGCCCTTCGTTACCTAATTTCCCCACAACATAGTCGTAAGCTGTTGAATCCTTCTTTTCAATATTTACGCTTTTGCACTCAATGGTTTTGTTGGAAAATGAGTCGTCGAATAACTTAGCTCGCGGAATGATATGCTCTATATCAAACTCTTTACTAAATAATTTTTCTTGTGGAATATACGTATTCGAGTATAATGTCCGATAACCGTTGTCTTTTAACTCAAGGTACAATTTATAGCGAATTATATCATTCCGACTGACATTTTGCAAACCAAACTCTTTCTTTAAAATATCCCGATAACTATCGTGCTCGACCGTTGATCTGTTAATAGCCAAAGTCATACGCTCGCGTTCTTTGGCATTTTTTTTCAATTCGCGTGCTAATTCAATACGTATCTCGTCAGGCTTCCCGTATTCTTGAATAAGTTCGTTAACAACATTAATCATCTGATTAATAATCTTCTCAGCTACCGGATTGCGCAAGCTATTTCGTGGTAACTGTTCAAGGTTATCCTTATAGATTTTTTTTTCAATCTCTTCTTTTGTCAACGATTCTTTAGAATGTTTGTATCCGGATAATACGCAAGCCGCACTGTATTCTGTTCCTTCTTTCATGTAAGGTAACAGATTGCGTATGGCTTTTGCGCTCAAGTTTCCATAATCGCGTTCAAAGGCAAGATTAACCAATTGAAGTGCACACTCTTTGTCTACACCGTCATAATCAGTCATAAGCTTATGGATAAGATTTTCGTTACCCACTTTAGAGTTATCGCCTTCGAAAGAATAGAGAAGATGCCATAACCGATACATTTTTTGCTTTTCCAACTTTTTGCCGACTATGGATGAATCGAATAATGGAATTTTTGGGCAAAGTTTGTGTAGGGCGGCTTGTGTGGTGTTCCCTTTCAACTCTTTATAATTGATTTGCAGTTCACGATGCTTGTCCCATAGCAGTTTTAAAATATCCGTATCTTTAAGCTTCTCTTTTATTTGTAATTCAGTATACAATAACTCTTTCTCTTCCTGGTATAGAAAACGCGGTTCGAAAGAATCGTTGTGTAAACGACTTTTTCCGGATACTTGCAAATTGTTTAGCAATTGCCAAATTCTGAATTCCTGATAGAGAGGAGAAGATTTAGGACAAACACGTGCTCCTATGCTTTTCATCCTCTTTTTACCGTCATTGGTCGTCACTTCAACCTGTTTACTCTCTAACTCACAATAACCGATAAGACCTTTTTGAGATTTTAAAGGTCTTTGAAAAAAAATGATGACATCTCTAATCTCTTTCTTTAGAATGGGTGTCAACTCTGTGTGATACAGAGCTTGTGTTTCCCACAATCTTTCAAACTCATCCAGATAGTCTTGGCGATAGAATACTTTATTTTTTAGACTATAATGCGAATCGGCATTTAGCTTTTGTATAAAAAACTGCCCGATTGTTTGATTGTTGAAATAGAGTTCTTTACTGCGATCGCTGATGCTACCCAAGTAGCCATTAGAGTTGTTTATGGCTCCATTAAGATCGCTTATAACAAAGGCGACCTCTTCTTTTGATAATTGTTTCGACAGTGCATCAACACGCCATTGGTATGCTTGTATGCGTTTATCCTTTCCTTTATTATCGGCTGTGTAGATTTGGTATTTACCCATAAAGTTTTTAGCAGTATCCTGTTTCCCTTTCCTTGATATTTGACGTTTAAAATTCTCTGTGAGTATTTCCGGATAATAAAGTTGTTGCTGTTTCCAAATGGTATCCAGTTCGTTTTGTCGGTCGGAGCGATAAAACTCAGGCAGACTTTTTCTTCCTTGTTTCAGCAATGAAAGAGCAAATTGTCCCGGCGTTTGATTGTTTTCGTAAAGTTGTTTTGCAACATCCATTCCATCGATAAGTTGTCCTTCATCTTTGGAGTTGGCTTTGCGCATGCTTTTATAACCACGCTTTTTATTTATCATAAGCAGAACACGCGCAAACTCCTCCAATGAGATTTGCTCTGTTGCAGCTTTTGCCCGAAAACGGTAAGTTTGAAAAGTAGTAAAGTTACCCGTCTCATTGAGAACAGCATCCGAAGAGATAATTCCATACTCTTTCAAGATAGCCACAAGATGTTCGCGACGCAGTTTGTATCGTTGTAAGTTGCGGCGCATGCCACGTTTTTGTGTACGCCCTGCATTCGGAGATACTCCCTTACCACTTCGAAAAGCATCGGCCGGGTCGCCTTTTATCTCTTTACCTTCGCTATTAACAAAGTTATCATAATGAATAATTCTGGAACCCAATCGGATAATTGAGGATTGCTCTTCCGGGGACTCCCCTTCATTTACCACTGCCCAACCTATGCTGTTGGTCCCTAAATCCAAGCCTATTATCTGTTTCATGATTGATTTATTTGGAAAGTTTTCGGCAAAGTTATAATATTTCGTTAATAACATTTGCTTTAGTAAATGATTTTTCCGTAATTTGCCGCACTAAATTGAAGCAAATCACAATAAGGATCATTCCGTTGTGAAAACATTAGGTTTGTCCCTCGTCCTTTAACGGGGGACTTTTTTTATCTCTCACATATGTAAAAAATGTGCCAATGCGAGGGGTAGTTCGCATTGGCACATTCACATCTTAGCACATTCTTACATTATTCTCCCACCTCTTCCAGTCCAAAGTATTCTCCTTTGCGTGTGGCGGGAATGCCTGTTTTCATCCAAGCGGGCATGGGTGCGCCTTTGAGATAGTAGTCGAAGAATTGTTGTAGGCGGATGCTGAGGTCTTTACTGTTGCGGCGTTGCACCAAGTTGTGCGCTTCGCCGTTGTATTGCAGTAACCAAGCAGGTTTACCCAATCGGCGCAGACCGGTGAACATCTCAATGCCTTGATACCAAGGTACGGCACCGTCGGCATCGTTATGCATAATGAGTACGGGCGTTTGTACGCGGTCTAATTTGAACAACGGCGAGTTGGCAAGATAGACTTCGGGTGCCTGCCACAACGTACGACCGATGCGGCTCTGGGTCTGCTCGTATTGAAACTGGCGACTCATGCCGGTCTCCCAACGGATGCCACCGTAGGCACTGGTCATGTTCACTACGGGCGCACCGGCACCTGCGGCTTTAAACAGAGGGGTGCGCGTGATGAGATACGCCACTTGATAGCCACCCCAACTTTGTCCTTGAATGGCCATATTATCCTTGTCTACCCACGGGTATCGGGTAAGTGATTCGACTCCCGATACTACACAGTTGTAAGCGTCTTCGCCGGGAGTGCCCGGATGATACACGATGTCGGGTACAAACACGACGTAGCCACGACTGCAAAAGAACGAGATATTTATGGTGGAACGACTCGGCGCAGGTGCATAGTAGGCATAAAGATTGTCCGACCGACGTTCGTAGAAGTAAAGAATGACCGGATACTTCTTCGAAGGGTCAAAGCCTTCGGGTTTGTAGAGCAGTCCGTCGAGCTTGGTACCGTCGTAGGCTGTCCATTGATACAACTCGGCGGTTCCCCAACTGTAATCTTTCATCTGCGGGTTGATGTCCGACAGGCAGGTTTCGCTTTTCCAGCGATTACGGGTCAGGTAGACATTGGGCGATGTGTTGAAGTTCGCTTTTTGGTAAAGATAGACATCAGCATCTTTTGCTTTGCGCAATCCGCTGAAGGTAAATCCGTCGAGCACGTGCAGTTGCGGCGTGCCGCCTTTGGCAAGCTGTACGGTGGCATATCCCCGTTTCTTGGTGGTGTTGTCAAATACGCTGAGCAGCAACGTTTCGCCCGGCGCAAGAAACTCTTGTTCGCTGTCCGTGCGCAGGTAGTAGAAGGTGCGATTGCTCTTCTTACCTTCTCCGCCCGTGAGGTTCAGGGCAGTGCTGCCGTCGGTGGCTATCTTCCAGATATCGCGGTTGTCGTAAAGCAGCACTTCGCGGTCGTCGGCTGTCCATGCTGCGATGCCGCAAGGCGACGGACAGTCGGGCGTATCATCGGTCGTATCCCAGAAATCGGTGTCGATGCGGTCGGTAAGGCAGCGGGTGGTGCCGTTTTCAATGGAGTAGATATACCACTGTCGGGCAGGATAGTCGTACCACAGCACATACTTCCCACCGGGTGAGGTGTTTATAGAAGTGTAACGTCCGGTGCCGATAACGGTGCGCTTACCTGTGTGCAGGTCAACGAGCGACAGGTCCGTAGGTGCCTGCATATCCCATTGTGTCTGTACCATGTAGCGGGTACGGTCTGCCGAGAGTGCATAAGGTGCGTTACCTTTTGCAATGAGACCGATGCGGTCGTAGGCGGACGTGGTAAGCGGCAACAGTTCGCGGGTATCGGGATTGTAAACAGCCTGACAGGTAGCTTTGAGCGTACGTTGCAGACTCTTGAGTTGTTGCGGCTGTAGTTGCGGCTCGGCGTAGTGCCACAAGTCCAGTCCGGCGGTTTCAAAGTCTACAATCGTAGTGTCTTTGGGTGCACGCAACAGGGCAACACCGGCAAAGATACGCGTACCGTCGTCACTGAAGCGGGGCTGACTGTTTTCCGTCAATCCCCACCCTTGCGGCAAGTTACGGGTATAGCCACGGTCGATAAGTTTTTGCGCGGTCGCCTCTCCCTTGCGGAAACGAAACAGTTCGCAATGTTTGCTACCGGTGGCAAGGGTGTCGTTCGAAGCGAGGAACAACACCTGTGTACCTGCCTCGTCAAACTGCGGCAGAGTATAGAAGCGGCAACTGTCCGACAGGGTAGTCGCAGTACGTGTGTCCACCTCATACAGTCCCACTCCGGCTTTCTTTTTTGCATCTTTAGTAAGGTAAGTCAACCGTTTACCCTGTTTGTCAAACGCATACCCGTCCACATATTGCAGTGTGTCCACGGCAGCCGTACGGAAGTGGTAGACCAGCAGTGGTCGCCCTATCTTTTTCTTTTTGCGGTCACCCTTACTTATCAGAGCTGTGTCGCTGCTGGCAAAGGCTACGGCATCCGTTCCCTTTTCACCCATGCGGTAAGAGTTGACATTTGCATACTTCACCATGCTGCCGTCGCTCAGTTTCACCACAGCAAGAGAGTCTTTGGGCAGGTCGTCGTCTTTCTTCTTTTTGATGCGCGCTTGACGGGTGTCTTGAAAGAAAGGTTTGATTAGGCAGACGGCATACTGTTCGTCGGGGGTAACCATCGCCCGATAGCCACGTTCAATGATAGTTTCCCGACCGTTGCGGGTGAGGCGAAGTACCAACCGTCCGTCGCCTTCCTGCGGGTTGACCTCGTAGGAGATGACACCGCCGCGAGGCGACAACGTGGAGTTACCGATAGACTTCCAACCGTCGTACACACTATGGTCCAACGGTTTCTTCTGAGCCGATAAAGAAGATGCCCCGCAGAGGAGGCATCCCAAAATTAGTAATGTAGATTTCATCAGATAGTTTTATTATATCCTGTTATTTGGCATCTTTTACATAGGTATTCAGCCAGCGGTCTGTTTCGTAGAGCAGATGCAGGATGTTTTCTTTGGCTGCATAACCGTGACTTTCCAGCGGAAGCACCACATAGCGTACGGTACCTTTGTTTCCTTTCAGTGCTTGGTAGAAGCGTTCGCTTTGAATAGGGAAAGTACCGGTGTTATTGTCCAATTCGCCATGTACCAGCAGCAAAGCACCGCTAAGCTTGTCGGCATACATAAAGGGCGACATGGTGTTGTACACTTCGGGAGCTTCCCAGTAGGTGCGGGTTTCGGCTTGAAAGCCAAACGGGGTGAGTGTACGGTTGTAGGCACCGCTGCGTGCGATACCCGCTTTAAACAGCTTGGTGTGTGTCAGCAGGTTTGCCGTCATAAAGGCACCGTACGAATGTCCGCCCACTGCAATGCGGTTGGGGTCGCCCACACCCATGTCGGTAATCACCTTCACGGCAGCTTCGGCATTCATTTGCAGTTGTTCCACAAAGGTGTCGTTAGGCTCTTTGCCTTCACTTCCCACGATGGGCATTTCCACGTTTTCCATGACGCAGAACCCTTGTGTCACCCAATAGACAGGCGAACCATAGTTGATGCTGGTGAATGTATATTTGGAACCGCGCACCTGTGCCGCATCGGCAGCCGAACGATATTCGCGCGGATAAGCCCACATCAACACCGGCAAGCGACCGTCGCGTTCTTTGTTGTAGCCTGCGGGCAGGTAAACGGTTGCCGTAAGGTCGATGCCGTCGGCACGTTTATACTTGATTTGCTCTTTGCTTACGCCCTCCAGCATGGGGTAAGGATTGGGGAAGGCTGTGAGTGCGGTTTCTTTGCCGTTCTTCAGATTCTTCAGGTAGTAGTTCGCCGGAAGGGTTTGCGACTGACGCGAGGTAATCACTTGCAATTTGGCGGGGTCTACCACATCAATCACCGTTTCGTAGTAGGGAGCTTTACAGCGCCAAAGCACGGTGTTCTTCTTTGTCTTGATGTCGTAGCGACTGATAAACGGCATGTCACCTTCGGGCGATGCACCTTCGCCGGTCATCAGCAATTCGGTGTGTGCTTTGTTGGTGTAGAGCACGTAGCGACCGTATTCGTTGCGCACCAGATGGGGTGTACCCGGATTGTTATAGAGGTCGTCGGTACTGATGTCGAATATCAACGCAGGCGTTTTGCCCGAAGCGGGAGCAAAGCTATAGGTTTGTCGGCGGCGGGTTTCGCGCGACTGTTCGCGCACCAATGCAAAGGCGTCGTCGCACCACGTAATGCCGCCATAACGTTTGTGTGTGCGTACTACCTCTTGTTTCTCGGCGGTGAAGGGAGCTGCTTGTTGATACACGATGTCGGCATATTCCACTTTCTTACTACGCGGATTGCCTCCGTCTTGTGCCTCCACCCAGTAGAGAGTGGCGGGTTTGTCGGCACGCCAAGCATGACTACGCGGATAGGGCGAAGTGGTGTCGTACCCCATGGAGGTGATAAGTACGGGCGTTTGCTGCACTTCTTTCACCGGTTTGCCGTGTATGTCGGTAATCACGGTTTTGGTGGGGAAGTAATACATGGGCACGGTGTACGAGTAGGGCTTTTCTATCGTTTCCACCAGCAGCAGCGACTTATCGGGCGAAGCCGACAGACCGCTGTAAATGGCGGGTGCATTGATATTTTCTTCGCCGTTGGGACTGATTTTTACCAGCTGCGAGGTGAAGTAGTATTCAAACAGTTCTTCGTCGTAAGGGTTCTTCAGCATATCCTGATAGGTGCGTGCCGCGGTAGCCTTACCGATGTTTTCTTGCACAACGGGACCTTTTGGGGTACGGTCTTCTACCGGAGCCTTGCGTTCGCCCGACGGTTCCATAAGTGTGAGAAAATCGGTGTCGCTTATCCACACTACTTGTATGCCGGCAACAGCATTGAGTCGACGGTTGCTCAGGCGGGTAGCTATGCCGTCGGCATAAGCAGCTTTGTAGAGATAGACACCTCGGTCGTTTTTAACAAAGATAAGCACGGCATCGTTAGTGGGATACTCCGTGGTGCCGAGTATAATTTCGTCAGCAGGCAGTCCGGTAACTTCTTTTACACTTTTATCTTTCAGTCGGGTAATGGTGATGCCGGTATATCCGCGTTGGCGCGACTCCGCCAAAGTCAGCGGTTCAAAGCGCATACCCGCCAGACGCAGTTCGGGTTGCGACAATTCGGAAACGGTGACAAACGGGGCACGTTTAAGCTCCAGCATCCATTGGTAGGTGCGACTAAATCTTACTTGGGGACGGGTAGGTGCAAGTGCAATCTCCTCAATAACTTTGGGAGGACGTTGGTAAGCGACATCTTGCGCAGAGGCAGAGAGGCACATTAAGAGTAGTGCCGGTAAAATTTTTAAAGGTTTCATGATATAAGCATTAATATTTAATGATAAACATGCGACAAAAGTAGTAAAACTCTTCAAAAATCAACGAATAGTTGTCGGGAATAGCAAGAAAAGAGGTCAACTCAGCCTCTTGCCAAGCTAACAATAAGAACTCCTCAACTACGGCAACGTATTCCTTATCAAAGTGTCAAAACGTCAAACGAACCCTCGAAAAACGCCCTTATTTCGGACTAAGGGACGGCTTGGTGACTTTCGCGCGAGTATAGCGCGTTAAACTATGTGAAAATAACACCTTAATACACACATTCACAGAAAGATACAATGAATTTATGTCAAGAAACAAAAAGCGCCTTCAGCACGAAAAAACAGCCCCAAAAAGGACTTTATGAAATTATCTTGCCGAGTTATCGTGATAACTTGCCGGGATAACGCAACAATTCGGCAGGAAATACAGCTTAACTTGCCGGGATAATTTGCTAAGCCGGCAGTTGATTCGTTGTTTTCGCGCCGACAGTTTGTTGTTTTCGCGGAGATGATTCGTTGTTTCCGCCGAGTTGATTCATTGTTTTCACGGAGTTGGTTCGTTGAGTAGCGGGAGATAACACATAGCGTGCGGTTTAAAGGCGCGTTTTTCACAAAGTGTGAGTTAGCCGAAAGCGCAATATTGCGACATTGTGATGCCAAAACAGCCTATTTAACAACTTCATGACATCGTCGTCACAAGGGTATTCCTAAACCTCTATTCGCATTTTGCCGCAAGCCCTGTCCGGCGCGTAATCCTACAAGAAAAGCCGTTAAACCATGCCAATGCATGCTTAACGGCTTTATCTTATAATTGTAAGCGCTTTCTCTACACGCTTTTTCGAGCAAGCTTAATCAGCTTTCCACTTAAATAGATAGTTCGCTGCCGGCTTTAAACTTAGCTACCTTCTTAGCTGGAATCGTAATTTTTTGCTTCGTCGACGGATTAATACCCGTACGAGCCGCTCTTTCGGTTACACTAAAAGTTCCGAAGCCTACTAATGCAACTTTTTCCCCTTTCTTTAAGGAAGTTGTAACAGAGTTAATAAATGCATCTAATGCTTTTTTTGAATCTGATTTGCTTAAACCAGCTTCTGCTGCAATGGCGCTGATAAGTTCTGACTTATTCATACTACAAAAAGATTAAAATTAATATTAATTTAGAATGACGTCTGTGAGAGATGTTCTCAGACACGGGCAAAAGTAGAGCAATATTTTTGATACTCAAATAAAAAGAATAAAAAAATGTATGTTATTGCACAAAAAAAGTGGGAAGAGGTCTCAACTGCTGTTGTAAAACAGAAATTATTCGTATTTTTGCACGCATTCAACGTAATATTTTGCTTATGAATTCCATTCCGGTAGTAACTAAAAACATACTAATCATAAACATACTGTTGTTTCTTGCTTCCTTGCTCGTTGTCCGCTACGGCATTGATTTGGATAGCTATTTGGGACTTCATTATTTTCAATCGGACAGCTTCAACGTCGCTCAACTCATCACCTATATGTTTATGCACGGTGGGTTCGGACACATTTTCTTCAATATGTTTGCTGTGTGGATGTTCGGCGCATTGCTGGAACGCACTTGGGGACCGCAACGCTATCTTTCGTACTACCTGATTTGCGGCATCGGCGCCGGATTGATTCAGATGGGCGTGGCTTACCTGCGCATACGCAGCATTGAACGCGGACTGAGTCCCGACCTTGTAAGCTTGGTCTACAACGAGGGTGCAGGGGTACTGGCTTCGCATCAAAACTACACCAATCTGCGAATGGCGGAACTCAATATAATGATTAACTCCACCACCATAGGAGCTTCGGGTGCCGTGTTCGGCATCTTACTGGGTTTCGGCATGTTGTTTCCCAACGAACGCCTGTTCATCTTTCCGTTGCCTCTACCTATTAAAGCCAAATACTTCGTGGCGGGATATGCGCTAATTGAACTCTATTCGGGCGTAGTAAACAACCCCGGCGACAATGTGGCACACTTTGCACACTTGGGTGGGATGATATTCGGGTTGATATTGATACTTTACTGGAGAAAAAAAGACAGAGGACATGGCTACTATTATCGATGACCTGAAAAATGTGTTTCGCCGCGGCAACATCTATATCCGCCTGATATTTATTAACGTTGGCGTCTTTCTGATAACTACATTGATAAGCATCGTGCTGATGCTGTTCAACCGTACCATTGCCGAACAGTTTCAATGGTTGGAGTTGCCCGCCTCGACCGAACGATTCCTCACACAGCCGTGGTCGTTGCTTACCTATATGTTTATGCACGCCAACCTGCTGCACATCTTGTTCAATATGCTGTGGCTCTATTGGTTCGGCTCGTTGTTTTTGCTCTTCTTTTCGAGCAAACACCTGCGCGGACTCTATCTGCTGGGCGGCATCTGCGGCGGATTGTTCTACATGTTGGCTTACAATGTGTTTCCCTATTTTGCATCGGTGGTCGACGACTCGTTTCTGCTGGGTGCTTCGGCTTCTGTACTGGCTATTGTGGCAGCTACCGCCTATCGCGAACCCAACTATCCCATACGCTTGTTTTTATTTGGCACCGTCAAACTGAAATATCTGGCACTGGTAGTTATCGGACTCGACCTCTTCTTTGTGACTTCCGACAATGGCGGAGGACATCTGGCACACTTGGGCGGTGCACTCTCAGGCTTGGCATTCGCGGCGATGCTTAGCAAAGGGCACGACCTCACCGCATGGATAAACCGCGCGCTCGACGGCATCGTGTCGCTGTTTAGCTTCAAGCCCCACAAGCCCAAGATGAAGGTACACTACGGTACCGGAAGCCGGGCGCAAACCTACGAAAGCAACGCCCGCAAAAAGGCACAAGATGATGAGGTAGACCGCATACTCGACAAGCTTAAAAAGTCGGGCTACGAAAGTTTGACCTCGAAAGAAAAGAAAAGCTTATTCGACGCGAGCAAACGATGAAGCGTCGGTTACTATATATAATAGGTGTATGAAACACTTCGGTAAGTATATACTGTATGTGATATTTGCATTCAATCTCTTTTTTGCAGGTATGCTGATGCTTACTGCTTACAGCCCCTATATCCATCCCACACTTCATCCCATAGCCTCGTGTCTGGGACTAACCTTCCCCGTCTTTCTGCTGATAAACGTGCTGTTTCTCTTGTTCTGGGTTTTTGCCGGACGCTACAAATATATGTGGATACCCATACTGGCTCTCCTTATCTGCTTCCCGCAAGTACGCACCTATGTACCGATAAACTTTCACACCGAACGCTTACCCAAAAACTGTTTCAAACTGTTGTCGTACAACATTATGGCTTTTGACGGCGACACGAAGGACAAAAACGGAGAGAACCCCATCCTGAACTATTTGCGCAACAGCGCTGCCGACATCCTTTGTCTGCAAGAATATCGTGTCTCCGCTTCGGACAAATACCTCACACAAGGCGATGTGGAAAATGCACTCAGCGCTTATCCCTACTTTGACATACAAAATATCGGTACCGAGCGAAGCGGATACAGCAACCGCATTGCCTGCTACTCCAAATATCCCATTGTTTCGGCACGCAAACTGCATCTGAAGAGTGGGTATAACGGAAGCGTGGTTTACGAGATTGTGTTGGACGGAGATACGGTGACGTTGATAAACAATCATTTAGAATCCAACAAACTCACCAAGCAAGACAAAGTGGTGTACGAAGATATGCTCGCCTCACCCAAAACCGAAACGGTGAAAAGCGGCGCACGGCTACTTATTCATAAGCTGGCGGAAGCCTCGGCAATTCGGGCTGTGCAAGCCGATAGCGTAGCCCGCGTCGTTGCCACGTCAACACATCCCCACATCGTGGTGTGCGGCGACTTCAACGACACGCCTATCTCTTATACCCACCGAGTGATAGGAGAACGACTCAACGACGCTTTTGCACAGTCGGGCAACGGATTGGGCATCTCGTTCAATCAAAACAAATTCTATTTCCGGATAGACCACATACTGGCGGATAAAAACTTTAAGGCGTACAACTGTACCGTCGACCGATCCATTGACGTGTCCGACCATTATCCGGTGTGGTGTTACTTAAAGAAAATAGAAAAAAAACAGTGACAAGTGATTAATAACTATTTATAATAACTCAACACTCTTAATTAAGTACCATGAGTAAAAAATTAATTTTAATTTTAGCAGCAAGTTGTATGATGTACTCCTGTGCCAACAAGACGGAAAGCAATCCGTTCTTGACCGAATTTCAAACTCCGAATGGTGTTCCCCCGTTCGATAAAATCAAACTGGAACACTACGAACCTGCCTTCCAAAAAGGAATGGAAGAACAAATCGCCAATATCGATGCGATTGTTAATAACGCCGACGCTCCCACCTTCGACAATGTCATTGTGGCTTTGGATAATAGCTCACCCATACTCGACCGCGTAGGAGGGGTGTTTCACAACCTTACGGAAGCCGAAACCACCGACGAACTGACGGCACTCTCCGTAAAAATGGCACCTGTGTTGTCCGA
>JAISHU010000077.1 GCA_031262385.1 Mediterranea sp. (in: CFB group bacteria) | reverse complement strand
TTCACCTCTTCGGGAGTCATGTCCGACGTGCCGAGGTATTCCAAGTATTGAGCGGCAAGACCCAATGCTTTGTCGTTGTTGTTACCCATGTCGAACCAATAAATCAGTTGGAACAGGTCGTTGGTGGTATTTTGTTTGTACAGCACGGGGATGCCTGCTTTACCGGTGAGCTGAGTCATGTCTTTGGAAAAATCCAAGAATACCGGTTCGATAGGCGTAACGTCACTCAACTGAATCTCTTTGAGGAAAGCACTTGCCGAGTCGCGATTCATCACAATAGGGGTGATTTGGGGTTTGGCAATCTTCATCTCGTTGGGGTCTTTGCCCTGACGTTTGTAGATAACGGCGTAGTTGCTATCCTTGAGGTATTTGTTGGCAAAGGCAACGATGTCGGCTTTGGTGAGTTTGGATACTTGGTCGATAAAATTAACTTCGTCAGCCCAGTTGGTACCATTGATAAACGATTGTACAAACCAGTCGGCGCGTGCATCGTTACTTTCGAGTTGCTGTAGACGCGACAACTTGAAGTTATTGATGTTGGCTTCCAGCAGTTTGTCGTCGAAGTCTCCGTCGCGCAGTTTCTTTACTTCGCCCAATAGCAAATCTCTCACTTCTTCGAGTGTTTGTCCTTGTTTGGGTCGACCTTGCATCAGCAATGCACTGTAGTCGCTCATAATCATGGGCGAGCAGTAAGCAGACAGTGTTTTTTGTTGTTGTGTCAAATCCAAGTCAATCAGACCGGCTTGTCCGTTGTAGAGTATCTGTGAAACCACTTGCAGTGTTCCGGCATCTTTATCGGCAGCACCGGGGAAACGCCATGCCAATGCAATGTTTTCGGCATCCAGTCCCAATACATCTTTGCTTATCGGTTCCAATATCTCGGTTTCGGGATCGACATTCAGTTTGGGTAAATTGGGGTTGGGCACGAGGTCGCCGAAATACTTCTCTATGGTAGCAATCACTGCGTCGGGGTTGAAGTCGCCCGACAGACAGATAGCCATGTTGTTGGGTACATACCACTCTTTATAGTAGTTTTTGATGTTGGTAATAGAGGGGTTCTTCAAGTCCTCTTGTGTGCCCAGTACGGTTTGTGTACCGTAGGGGTGATGCGGGAAGAGCGAGGTAAGTACTGCTTCGTACATTTTGCGCGGGTCGCGTGTGAGTGACATATTCTTCTCTTCGTACACCGTTTCCAATTCGGTGTGGAAGCCGCGAATCACATTGTGTTTAAAGCGGTCGGCTTGAATCTTAGCCCAGTTTTCCACCTCGTTGCTGGGGATGTCTTCGGTGTAGCACGTCACGTCGAAGCTGGTGTAAGCGTTGGTACCGTTGGCACCGATGGCAGCCATCAGTTTGTCGTATTCGTTGGGAATGGCATACTTGGATGCTTCGTACGACAAGCTGTCTATGGTGTGGTAGATAGCCTTGCGGGCATCTTCGTCGGTGGTTTTGCGGTAGATTTCAAATTCGCGTTCGATTTGGTCGAGCAAAGGTTTTTCGGCTTCGTAGTTGGAAGTACCGAATTCTTGTGTACCTTTAAACATCAGGTGTTCAAAGTAGTGCGCCAGTCCGGTAGTTTCGGCGGGGTCGTTTTTACCACCCACGCGTACGGCAATGTAAGTTTGGATTCGGGGCTGTTCTTTGTTTACGGTCATGTAAACTTTCAGTCCGTTGTTCAGTGTGTAGATACGTGCATTTAGCGGGTCGCCCTGCACAGATTCGTAACTGCGGTCGGTACCACAGCCACTCAGGCATACGGTCAGTGCAAATAGCAACGACAAGCCTGTCAGTTTGGTGAGTTTGTTCATATAAGTAATGTGTTTAAGATGATAAGCCACAAAAGTATAGCTCTTTACAATAAGTTACAACAGTCGGGCTGTTTTTTTTATCATTCCGGGCAGATTAACAGAGAAATAGATTCGCGGAGAGGTTTTTTGCATTACTTGAGCCGTTTCTGTATCTTTGCCCCCCTTAAACTTATAAAAGAGTTATGATTACCGCAGAACAATTGAAAGATATAAAAGAGCGCACCGATGCGTTGTATCGTTATTTGAACATCGACGAAAAGAAGGTACAGGTAGAAGAAGAACAACTTCGCACACAGGCGCCCGGTTTCTGGGAAGACCAAAAAGCTGCCGAAGCACAAATGAAGAAGGTGAAAAGCTTGCAGCAGTGGATTGCCGGCTACAACGAAGTGAGAACCTTGACGGACGAGTTGCAGTTGGCTTTCGATTTCTACAAAGACGAACTCGTTACCGAAGCCGAAGTAGAGGCTGCCTATGCTGCCGCCTCCACCGCCGTGGAAGTTCTTGAGCTAAAGAATATGTTGCGCGAAGAAGCCGACCAAATGGACTGCGTACTGAAAATCAATTCGGGTGCAGGCGGTACCGAAAGTCAGGATTGGGCAAATATGCTGATGCGTATGTATCTGCGTTATGCCGAAACACACGGCTACAAGGCGGTGATAGCCAACTTGCAAGAAGGCGACGAAGCAGGTATCAAAACCTGTACCATCGAAATATCGGGCGACTATGCCTACGGTTACCTCAAAGGCGAGAACGGTGTGCACCGACTGGTGCGTGTGTCGCCCTACAATGCGCAAGGTAAACGCATGACCTCTTTCGCATCGGTATTCGTAACCCCGCTGGTTGACGACACCATCGAAGTCAACATCAGCCCCGCCAACATCTCGTGGGACACGTTCCGCTCCAGTGGCGCAGGCGGTCAGAACGTCAACAAAGTAGAGTCGGGTGTCCGCCTTCGTTATCAGTTTAAAGACCCCTATACCGGCGAAGAAGAAGAGATTCTGATAGAAAACACCGAAACACGCGACCAACCCAAGAACCGCGAAAACGCCATGCGTCAGTTGCGCTCCATCCTTTACGACAAAGAATTAAAGCACCGCATGGCAGAGCAAGCCAAAGTGGAAGCAGGTAAGAAAAAAATAGAGTGGGGGTCGCAAATCCGCAGTTATGTATTTGACGACCGTCGCGTAAAAGACCACCGCACCAACTACCAGACATCGGACGTTAACGGCGTGATGGACGGTAAAATAGACGGGTTTATAAAATCTTACCTGATGGAGTTTGGAGGGGAAGAATAATCGTTATCTTTGCCGCCTAACTCTTTAAAAACTTTTTAATATGAAGGCACTATTTATTGGCGGCACAGGAAACATTAGTACCAGTGTGGTTGCTTTGGCACAACAAAAAGGGTGGGACATTACCCTGCTCAACAGAGGTACAAAGGCATTGCCTGCCGGCATGCATCACCTTGCGGTAGATATTCACGACGAAGAGGCGGCGGCGAAAGCCCTCTCGGGTACCTACTTCGATGTCGTGGCGCAGTTTATCGGTTTTATGCCCGAGGATGTGGAACGCGACATTCGTCTGTTTAAGGGACGAACCAAGCAGTACATCTATATCAGCAGCGCATCGGCATACCAAAAGCCGGCAACCGACTATCTCATCACCGAAAGCACACCGCTGCACAATCCCTATTGGGAGTATTCGCGCAACAAGATTGCTTCCGAAGAGGTGTTGATGTCCGCCTATCGCACTGCCGATTTCCCTATTACCATTGTTCGCCCCAGTCATACGTACGACGGCACCAAACCACCGGTTTGTGTACATGGCGCAGGAGGCAGTTGGCAAGTGTTGAAACGCATCATCGACGAAAAACCGGTGATTATTCCCGGCGACGGCACTACCCTGTGGACTATGACACATTCCAAAGATTTTGCCAAAGGGTTTGTGGGATTAATGGGCAATCCGCACGCCATCGGTCATGCCTTCCACATCACCACCGACGAAGGGATGACGTGGAATCAGATATACGAAACGATTGCCGATGCATTGGGTAAGCCTTTGAATGCCTTGCACGTGCCGTCCGATTACTTGGCGTGCCATGGCGGAAACTACGATTACAGAGGAGAGTTGCTGGGCGATAAAGCTTACACGGTGGTCTTCGATAATTCCAAAATCAAACGTTTCGTCCCCGACTTTGTATGCACCATCTCTATGGCAAGCTGATTGCGCGAAGCTACCCGCTATATATTGGAGCATAAAGAATTGCAGGAAGAAGACCCCGAATTCGACCGTTGGTGCGATAAGATAGTTTCTAAGTTTATAAGCTAACTCACCTCTGAACTTCTATACGGAAGCCGAAGTTTCCGTTGGACGATTTCAGCTCGAAAGCACCGTGAAAGGTATTGCGTTCCCAAGGCAAGGCGTTGTGGTTGGGAACGCGCCACCCCTCCTTGGTATATTCGCCGTAGGTGTTGAGGCGCCATCCGTTCCCCAGTTTGAACGATCCCATTTGCAAATATTGCGGTGATGAAAAGAATCCCCAATCTCTACCGAAAGGCGAGAAGAAGTTGGTAACCATCTGCGTGTAAACCGCATCGTTGTTGAAACGAAACATACGACTGTAATCCTCTGTCGATTTCGGCAGTTCCAAATTCAACCGAGGTATCTCTACCGGTTTTACATTCATCAGACTCATATCGAGCAGAAAGTCGCCATACTCTTTTAGATTGGACGAAGGAGTGTGGTGCAGCGTGTCGGCAGGAAGCTCCGATTGTGCGAAGGCAACAGCTGACGGTACTATCAGTAGAAGAAATAAAATAACTCTTTTCATCTTTGTATGGCTTTTTAAGAGACGTTTCTAATGCCGCCAAAGATACACTTTTCTTTGTTTATCAACAAAATTCGATGATTTTCCGGCGGTAAGTAGACCCTTTGAAATGAATGGATATAAATAAAACTTGCAATCATCCTTGTTGCATTCAGGTAAATGTTATACTTTAGGCGCGATTTTTACACCTTATATCAACTTGTCATGAATATTAAATTACCGAACGAATTGCCCGATTACCCCGAATTCGTATCAGGCATCCGGCGTGCGCCCGATAGAGGCTACACCCTCACCGAAGCACAAACCTCCGTTGCATTAAAGAATGCACTTCGTTACATTCCCAACGAACTTCATGCAGCACTTGCTCCCGAATTTTTGGAAGAATTGCACACCTACGGGCGTATCTACGGATACCGTTACCGTCCGGCGGGTGACTTGCATGCCAAGCCTGTTGATGCTTACAAGGGAAACTGTCCCGAAGGACAAGCTTTCCAAGTGATGATTGACAACAACCTCTGTTTCGACATTGCCCTTTACCCCTACGAACTGGTGACGTACGGCGAAACAGGACAAGTGTGCCAGAACTGGATGCAGTATCGGCTGATTAAACAGTATCTGGAAGTGTTGACCCGCGAGCAAACGCTGGTGATAGAGTCGGGACATCCGCTGGGATTGTTTCACTCACGACCCGACGCACCACGCGTCATCATTACCAACTCCATGATGGTGGGCATGTTCGACAACCCTGCCGACTGGCACATCGCCGCGCAAATGGGCGTGGCGAACTACGGACAAATGACGGCAGGCGGCTGGATGTACATCGGTCCGCAAGGCATTGTCCACGGTACGTTCAACACCTTGCTCAATGCCGGGCGGAAAAAGCTGGGCATAGCCCACGATAAAGATTTGCGCGGACATCTGTTTGTCTCCTCCGGATTGGGAGGCATGAGCGGTGCGCAACCCAAAGCGGCGGTAATGGCTGGTGCCGCCTGTGTGATAGCCGAAGTAGATGCTTCGCGCATCGAAACCCGTCACCGACAAGGATGGGTGCAACAGATTGCAGAGACGCCTCAAGAGGCTTTCGCGCTGGCGTGCGAAGCCGTTGCACACAAAGAACCACTTTCGGTAGCTTACCACGGCAATGTTGTCGACTTGTTGGAATATGCCGTGCAACACCATATTTATATAGACCTGCTGAGCGACCAGACATCCTGCCATGCCGTGTACGAAGGCGGATACTGTCCGGTGGGGATGAGCTTTGAGGAACGCACCCGTCTGTTGGCACATCGCCGCGACGAGTTTTGCCGGCGTGTGGACGAAACCTTGCGGCGGCATTACCAAGTCATCAAGCAGTTGGTAGCCGCCGGCAGTTACTTCTTCGACTATGGTAATTCCTTTTTGAAAGCTATCTACGATGCGGGTGTGAACGAAATCTCTAAAAACGGAACCGACGAAAAGGATGGCTTCATCTGGCCTTCGTATGTAGAAGACATCATGGGACCCGAGCTGTTCGACTTCGGTTACGGTCCTTTCCGCTGGGTATGTCTTAGCGGGAAGCACGACGACCTTATCAAAACAGACCGTGCCGCTATGGAGTGCATCGACCCTACCCGTCGCGGACAAGACCTCGATAACTACAACTGGATTCGCGACGCCGAAAAGAACCAATTGGTGGTGGGCACCCAAGCACGCATCCTTTATCAGGATGCCGAAGGACGAATGAATATCGCGCTGCGCTTCAATGAAATGGTACGTAACGGCGAAGTCGGACTGATTATGTTGGGGCGCGACCACCACGATGTAAGCGGCACGGACTCGCCCTTCCGCGAAACCTCTAATATCTACGACGGCAGCAACGTAATGGCAGATATGGCAGTGCAATGCTTTGCCGGCAATGCCGCACGAGGCATGAGTTTGGTGGCACTGCACAATGGTGGGGGAGTAGGTATCGGCAAAGCCATTAACGGTGGCTTCGGCATGTTGCTCGACGGTAGCACGCGGGTCGACGAGATATTGCGCTCGGCAATGTTGTGGGATGTCATGGGCGGTGTAGCCCGACGCTCGTGGGCACGCAACCCCAATGCCGTCAGCACATCGGCGGACTTTAACAAGAGATACGACGGGGCGTATCACATCACCCTCCCTTATATTCCCGAAGACAAACTGATAAAACAAACCCTTAATAATTACATTAACAAACAATGAGTACTTGGACTAAAATTATGGAATGCGTCCCTAATTTCAGCGAGGGACGCGATTTGGAAAAGGTAGAAAAAGTAGTGGACTGCTTCCGTGCCAAAGAGGGGGTAAAACTCTTGGATTACTCAAGCGACAAAGACCACAACCGCTCGGTGGTGACCGTAGTGGGCGAACCGGAAGCTTTGAAGGCTGCCGTGCTCGAAGCCATAGGTCGTGCCGTCGAAGTGATAGACCTCAACCGGCACAGCGGACAGCATCCGCGTATGGGTGCGGTTGACGTGGTGCCTTTCATCCCGATAAGAGGTTGTACCATGGAAGATGCCATTCGGGTGTCGAAAGAGGTCGGTAGTGAAACCGCCCGCCGCTATCATTTGCCTGTGTTTCTGTACGAGAAGTCGGCTACATCATCCGCGCGGGAGAATCTTGCCAATATCCGCAAAGGCGAATTTGAAGGCATGGCGGATAAGATAAAACTATTGGAATGGAAACCCGACTTTGGCGAAGCCGAACGACATCCTACTGCCGGTGCGGTAGCCATTGGGGCACGTATGCCGCTGGTTGCCTACAATGTCAATCTGGGCACCGACTCGCTGTCGGTAGCCGACTACATCGCCAAAAAGATACGCTTTATCGGCGGCGGATTGCGCTACTGCAAAGCAATGGGCGTGGAACTGAAAGAGCGGGGCATCGTACAGGTCTCCATTAATATGACGGACTTTTCGCATACGTCTCTTTATCAGGCTTTCGAAATGATAAAAATGGAAGCACGCCGCTACGGAGTGTCTGTGGTAGGCAGCGAAATTATAGGACTGGTACCCATGGAAGCCCTCACCGATGTGGCGGCATACTATCTGGGATTGGAAGAGTTCTCTTTACAACAAGTATTAGAATCTAAAATAATGGAATAAAATGGCTAAAGTTTTTAGAAATGTACTGATTAAGAATGCTTCGCAACTCGTTACTTGTTCGGGGCATGCTGCGAAATACGGTAAGGATATGTCCGATTTGGGCATCATCGAAAACGGGGCTATCGCTTGTAAGGATGGCATCATCACCCACGTAGGAACTACCGAAGAGGTACTTGCACAAGTCAACGAAAGCGACTATCGGGTGTTTAACGGCAAGGGTCATACCGTATTGCCGGGCTTTGTGGATAGCCACACGCACCTCGTATTTGACGGTTACCGCGAAGATGAGTTTTCGTGGAGGCTTCGTGGTGACAGTTATATGTCTATCATGCAGCGCGGCGGCGGCATTATAAACACGATGAACGCCACTCGTGCCGCTTCTTCCGAGCGACTGACTCTGAATGCGTGTCGTTATATAGAAGGAATGATAAAAATGGGCGTCACCACCATAGAAGCCAAAAGCGGCTATGGCTTGGATAAAAAAACCGAACTGAAACAACTGCGTGTAATCAAGAAACTACGCAAAAACTTTCCAATCGATATTATCTCCACGTTTATGGGTGCACATGCCGTGCCGCCCGAATACGAAGGTCGTGCTGATGCCTACATCGACTACATCATTAGCGATGTGTTGCCCAAGGTAGACTACTACCAACTGGCGGAATGTTGCGACGTGTTCTGCGAGAAAGGTGTTTTCAACATCGAACAGAGCGAACGCCTGTTACGTGCGGCAATGCAGTACGGACTGAAACCCAAACTGCATGCCGACGAAATGGTGGACTTTGGCGGAGCCGAACTTGCCGTAAAACTGGGAGCATTGAGTGCCGACCACCTGTTGCATGTCTCCGACGACAACATCCGCCGGTTGGCAGAAAGCTCTACCGTGGCGACACTGTTGCCGCTAACGGCATTCTCGCTGCAAGAACCATACCCGCGTGGTCGCGAAATGATTGATGCCGGATGTGCCGTTGCCTTGGCTACCGACCTCAATCCGGGCAGTTGTTTCTCGTACTCCATACCCATGCTTTTTGCACTGGCTTGCATTTCCATGAAACTCACCCCCGAAGAGGCTGTAACGGCACTGACAATCAACGGCGCCGCTGCCGTGGGACGAGCCGACAGCATCGGCAGTCTTGATGTGGGCAAGCAGGCAGACTTAGTAGTACTCTCTTATCCCTCTTATCGCTTTCTGCTCTACCATGTAGGCGTTAATGCCGTAAGAATAACCTTCAAACGAGGAGAGTTAGCAAGTTTATCATCTGTCTTCTGAATTTTAACCCTATAATATAATTACCTATGTTAGCAAACTTGACAATCAGAGAGTTTCTCTGCAAAACAGCCGGCAACGAACCTGTGCCCGGCGGTGGAAGCATCTCGGCACTCAACGGTGCCATTGCCTTGGCACTCACCGAAATGGTCGCCAATCTTACCATCGGCAAAAAGAAATACGTGAATGTGGAAGAAGAGATGCGTTCCATCGTGATAACGATCGCCCCTGTAAGAGAGAGGCTGGTGGAGTATATCGATGCGGACAGCGATGCCTACAACCGGGTGTTCGAAGCGTTTAAACTTCCCAAAGATACCGACGAACAGGCTGCCCTTCGCGCCCAAGCCGTTGAACAAGCTACGCAAGAAGCGGCACACATCCCCATGAAGGTCGCCGAAGAGACGTGTAGCCTAATGGATCTGATAGCAGCCGTAGCCGAAAAAGGCAATCAAAATGCCGTGACCGATGCCACTGTGGCGATGATGGCGGCACGAACGGCTGTGCTGGGCGCTTTGCTGAATGTACGCATCAACCTGTCGTCCATTAAAGACGAAGCGTTTGTGAAAGAGATGTCCGACAAAGCCAATTTGCTGGAACGGACAGCCATCGCAAAAGAACAGAGATTACTAAACGAAATAAAGGATAGGCTATGAGTCACAATGTATATTATGTGGGTTCCGCGCCGCTTACTTTCGAAAGTATCGAACAGATATTAACCGAAAACATGCGGCTGGAACTAAAGCCCGAAGTGGTGGAACGCATCCGTAACTGCCGCAACTATCTGGATAAAAAGATAGAACAGCAGGAGGGACCACTGTATGGCATCACCACCGGCTTCGGCTCGCTGTGCAACAAAAGCATCTCGCCCGACGAACTGAGTACCTTGCAAGAGAATCTGGTGAAAAGTCACGCTTGTAGCGTTGGCGAAGAGGTCAGCCCGGTGATTGTCCGCCTAATGATGCTCCTCAAAGCACATGCCCTTTCGCTGGGACATAGCGGCGTGCAGGTTATCACGGTGCAGCGCATACTCGATTTCTTCCACAACGACATCCTGCCTATTGTGTACGACCGCGGTTCGTTGGGTGCTTCGGGCGACTTGGCACCGCTGGCGAATCTCTTCTTACCGCTGATAGGTGTGGGCGATGTCTATTACAAAGGACAGAAGCGTGATGCCATGGGCGTGCTCGACGAATATGCATGGAAACCCGTGAAGCTGACAAGCAAAGAGGGACTGGCACTGCTCAACGGTACTCAGTTTATGAGTGCCAACGGGGTGTTTGCTTTGCTGAGGGCATTCAAACTGTCGCGCCGTGCCGACATGATAGCCGCTATCTCGCTCGAAGCTTTCGACGGGTTGATAGACCCCTTTATGGATTGCCTACAGCAGATACGCCCGCATCAAGGGCAGATAGAAACGGGCAAATTCTTCCGCACGCTGCTTGAAGGAAGCGAGTTGATAACCCGCAAGAAAGAGCATATCCAAGACCCTTATTCGTTTCGCTGCATACCACAAGTGCACGGTGCCACGAAAGATGCCATCCGCTATGTATCGAGCGTCTTGCTCACCGAAATCAACTCCGTAACGGATAACCCTACCATTTTCCCCGACGAAGACCGCATTATTTCGGGAGGCAACTTCCACGGGCAACCGTTGGCTATCTCGTTCGACTTTCTTGCCATTGCACTTGCCGAACTGGGTAATATTTCCGAACGACGGGTAGCGCAACTCATCATGGGATTGCGCGGACTGCCCGAGTTTTTGGTAGCCAGTCCCGGACTCAACTCGGGCTTCATGATACCTCAATATGCGGCAGCCAGCATGGTCAGTCAGAACAAAATGTATTGCTACCCCGCCAGCAGCGACTCCATCGTTTCGAGCAACGGACAGGAAGACCACGTTAGCATGGGTGCCAATGCCGCGACTAAGTTGTTTAAGATTATGGACAATCTCGACCATATTTTGGCTATCGAACTGATGAACGGTGCGCAGGGTATCGAGTTCCGCCGTCCGGCACGTACCTCGCCCATTCTCGAAAAGTTCTTGAAAGATTATCGAAAGGAGGTACCCTTCATAAAAGAAGACATTGTGATGTATCCCGAGATACATCGCACGGTGGCTTTCTTGCGACGCCGTGAAGTGTAAGAGATCGTTTTGATAGCAGAACATATAAAAAAGCAGCTTGTTTCTTTGTATGTTCTGACAAAAGCTCTACTTTCGTTGATAAATTAAATAATTTCTAATGCCTATGGATAGTTTACTTTTCTGGTTGGTGCCGATTTCGTCGGTACTGGCACTCTGTTTTGCATGGTACTTTTATCGTCAGATGATGAAAGAAAGTGAAGGAACTCCTCAAATGGAGAAAATTGCTGCGGCAGTGCGTAAGGGCGCTATGTCTTATCTCAAACAGCAATATAAAATTGTGCTCAGAGTATTTTTGGTATTGGTAATCCTCTTTGGAGTGATGGCTTACTTCGGTGTGCAAAACAGTTGGGTACCGGTGGCTTTCCTCACGGGAGGTTTCTTCTCGGGCTTATCGGGATTTCTCGGCATGAAAACCGCCACGTATGCATCGGCACGAACGGCGAATGCGGCACGCAACTCGCTCAACGCCGGTTTGCGCATTGCCTTTCGCAGTGGTGCGGTAATGGGATTGGTGGTTGTGGGACTGGGACTGCTTGACATCTCTTTTTGGTACCTGTTGCTCACTTGGCTGGTGCCCGAAGGGATGATGACTACCACGCAAGAAATGTGCATCATCACTACCACCATGTTGACGTTCGGAATGGGAGCCTCTACGCAAGCACTTTTTGCACGTGTGGGCGGCGGCATCTATACCAAAGCAGCCGACGTGGGTGCCGATTTGGTCGGTAAGGTAGAAGCAGGCATCCCCGAAGATGACCCACGCAACCCTGCCACTATAGCCGACAATGTGGGCGACAATGTGGGTGATGTAGCGGGTATGGGTGCCGACCTTTACGAAAGCTATTGCGGTTCTATCTTGGCAACGGCGGCATTGGGCGCTGCGGCATTTGTACATGCCGACCCCGTAGTGCAGGCAAAAGCTGTGATAGCCCCTATGCTGATTGCTGCGGTGGGCATCATACTCTCTATTATAGGTATCTTTTCGGTACGCACCAAAGAGAATGCGACGATGAAAAACCTGCTCAGCTCCCTGTCGTTCGGCACCAACCTGAGTTCCGTGTTGATTGTGGCTGCTACCTTCCTGATACTTTGGTTGCTGCAACTCGAAAACTGGTTCTGGGTGTCGTGTGCCGTAGTGGTGGGACTGATTGTGGGCGTTGTCATCGGTCGTTCTACCGAATACTACACCTCCCAGTCGTACAAGCCCACACAGAAACTTAGCGAAAGCGGCACCACCGGTCCTGCTACGGTGATTATCTCCGGCATCGGACTGGGTATGCTTTCTACCGCCATTCCGGTGATTTCGGTGGTGGTGGGCATCATTGCTTCTTATCTCTTTGCTTCGGGCTTCGATTTTAACAACGTGGGTATGGGACTCTACGGCATCGGCATCGCAGCCGTGGGTATGCTCTCCACGTTGGGTATCACGCTTGCCACCGACGCTTACGGTCCCATAGCCGACAATGCAGGCGGCAATGCCGAAATGGCAGGTTTGGGCGCCGAAGTACGCAAGCGCACCGATGCACTCGACTCGCTGGGTAACACTACGGCTGCCACCGGCAAAGGTTTTGCCATTGGTTCCGCCGCACTTACCGGCTTGGCTCTGCTGGCATCTTACATCGAAGAGATACGTATCGGACTGGACCGTCTCGGCACCGAGGTGATAGAAATATCCGAAGGCATCTTTGTGAAGTTGCACGAAGCCAGCTTCTTCGACTTCATGACCTTCTACGATGTGACGCTGATGAACCCGAAAGTGCTCTCGGGTATCTTTATAGGTAGTATGATGGCATTTCTGTTCTGCGGACTGACCATGAATGCCGTGGGACGTGCCGCCGCAAAAATGGTGGACGAAGTACGCCGTCAGTTCCGTGAGATAAAGGGCATCCTTACGGGTGAAGCCGAACCCGATTACGAACGTTGCGTGGCAATCTCTACCAAGGGAGCGCAACGCGAGATGGTGGTTCCGTCGCTCATAGCCATTGTAGCACCGGTGCTTACCGGATTGATTTTCGGTGTGCCGGGTGTGTTGGGCTTACTCATCGGTGGTCTCTCCAGCGGATTTGTACTGGCAATCTTTATGGCAAATGCCGGCGGAGCTTGGGACAATGCCAAGAAGTATGTAGAAGAGGGTAACTTCGGCGGTAAAGGCGGCGAAGTACACAAAGCTACCGTAGTGGGCGATACCGTAGGTGATCCGTTTAAAGACACCTCCGGTCCCAGTTTGAATATTTTGATTAAGCTAATGAGTATGGTTGCCATTGTGATGGCGGGACTTACCGTAGCATGGAGTTTATTTTGATGTTATTACCCTATTTACATAAAGACCTTTTAGAAGCCGGCTGCGACGAAGCCGGTCGTGGATGTTTGGCGGGGGCGGTATTTGCCTCCGCCGTCATTCTTCCGCCCGCTTTTCGGTGCGAAGAGTTGAACGATTCCAAACAACTTACCGAACGTCAGCGCTATGCGTTGCGCGAAGTGATAGAACGCGAAGCCGTTGCTTGGGCAATAGGCGTGGTGTCGCCTGCCGAGATTGATAAGATTAACATTCTCAATGCCTCTATCTTGGCAATGCACCGTGCCGTCGACGGCTTGAAGGTGCGTCCCGAGTATCTGCTGATTGACGGCAATCGCTTTAAACCCTATCAAAACCTGCTGCACACCACCGTGGTAAAGGGCGATGGAAAATATCTCTCCATTGCTGCCGCTTCGGTGTTAGCCAAAACCTACCGCGACGACTATATGATGCGTTTGCACGAAGAGTTTCCCGCTTACGACTGGAATCACAACAAAGGATATCCTACCCCGAAACATCGTGCTGCCATTGCCGCACACGGTGCCACACCCTATCATCGACGCACCTTCAATCTGCTGGGAGATACGCAGTTGAGTTTAGACTTTTGATGTCGTACAAAACAGGAGGAGTTTTAGCACATTATTATCAAAGTGTCAAAACGTCAAACGAACCCTCGAAAAACGGGCTTATTTCGGACTGAGGTACGGCTTGGTGACTTTCGTGCGAATATAGCGCGTTAAACTATGTGAAATACACTACTTAATTCGCATGTCCACAGATAGATATAAGGAAATTATGTCAAAAAACAAAAAGCGCCTTCAGCGCGAAAAAACAGCCCCCAAAAGAACTTTATGAAATTATCTTGCTGAGTTATCGCGATAACTTGCCGGGATAACGCAACAATCTACCGGGAAATACAGCTTATCTTGCCGGGATAATTTGCTAAGCCGGCAGTTGATTCGTTGTTTTCGCGTCGACAGTTCGTTGTTTTTGCGTCGACAGTTCGTTGTTTCGGCGGAGTTGATTTGTTAAGTAGCGGGAGATAATGCGTCGAGTGCGGTTTAAAGGCACGTTTTCTACAAAGTATGAGTTAGCATAAAGCGTAATATTATGACATTGTGATGTGTAAATAGGAGATAATATGCCAATATGCTCATGAGAATGCGCGCAAAAAAAAACGGTTGAATGCGGATTTTTTTACTTTTAAGGTATATCTTTCGGCCAGTTCTGTGATTGTACAAAAGCATCGTTTGTAAAATCATTATTCTACGGGATGGAATGAAAAAAACTAACTTTTTTTTCTGTTTATGCTATTTTTATCTATTTTTGCCGACAGTATTTCTATTAAGCTTTGTATCATGAAACATATAGTATTAGTCTCGGTTTTTCTTTCCATAAGTATTTTGTTTTTCTCGTGTACTCACGAGAATGCTACCTTATCCCCGAAATTGAAGCAAGTGGAAAGTATCATGTATGCCTATCCTGATAGTGCATTGCAACTTTTAGAACATATGTCGGTTTCAGAAATTAAAGACCCGCTTAATCATGCTACATGGTGCTTGTTTATGACGCAAGCAATATTCAAGAACTATGTGGAGCAATCCGACTCATTGCTCAATATCGCTTACTCTTATTTTATGAAGCAAGACAATTTACAGCGGAAAGCGTTGGCTTTGTACTTGAAAGGTGGCTTCCATGAAGAGAGGAAAGAGAGTGAAATCGCGGTTAACTATTTGACGCAAGCATCCGAATGGGCAGACAAAACTTCGGATTATCGTTTATCTTCTCTTATTTGGGCACATCTGGGTAGTATCTATACTTTCAGTAATTTAGCTTATGCAGAAGATGCGCTT
>JAISHU010000051.1 GCA_031262385.1 Mediterranea sp. (in: CFB group bacteria) | reverse complement strand
GCGTTATAGAGTTTTTCCAGTCCCGGTGCGGGGTTACCGTTTTCATCGGTTTCCTGCTCTTGGGCGACGGGCGATTTGCTGCGTGTTTTCAAGAAAGCTGTCAGGTAACGTTCGGCGTTTTTATCATCTTCCAGCGAATTGTAGTACACGGTGGCGATGTCGTAGAGTAGGCGGTGATTTTTGTGGTCGTACTTTTCGTAGCGTGTCTTTAACGCAGCTATCTGGTCGTGGTACAACTGTGCATTTTTGCAGCAGGTAGACAAACCCGAATAGAGAGTTGCCAGCATGGTATCTTTGGGCAGACTCAAATCGATGGCTTTGTGCAGATACTCCACACCGTCTTTCTTCCACAAGGTACGCGAGCACGACAAGCCGAGGTAGTACAGCAAGCTTACATTATCGGGTTGTTCGCGTAGCGCCAGTTCCAGCTTATCGCGGGCGTCGTAGTAGTTTTTGCCGGTGTTGTAATAGCTGATACCCAGATAGTAGCAGGTAAGAAACGTACTGTCCTCGCGTTGCATCAGCTCTTCGTAACGGTGAATAGCCGCGGGGTAATCTTTCAGTTGGAAGTAAGCCAAGGCATTCTGGCGATTCACGTCGATGTTCGTAGAGTCCTTTGTGCGATACTGCTCGGTAACCGCCTTGGCATGGTCGAACAGATTGGCTTGATTGTACAACGAGGCAAGTCGGGCTACGGCAAGAAAGTCGTCGGGATATTTGGCGCAGATGTATTCGTAGCAATCCATTGCCTCTACTCCTTTCAGTCCTTCGAAACTGCGTGCCAATAGATGCATGGGAGTGCGTGCACTGTCGGTGGCTTCGACAAACAAGATGCTTTGTATCAGAGCCGAGGCGTAGTTCTTGCGGTTAAGAAGCAGATTGATATACTGAATGCGTACGTAGCTGTTGTCGGGATTGATTTCGAGTGCCGAGTGATAATACGCCAAGGCATCTTTGCCCAAGCCCAGCGCCCGGCTACATTCGCCCGCTTCGATGAGCGCGTTGATGTTGAGCGAGTCGGTTTGCAAAATTTCGTTGTACACTTGCAGGGCTTCGCGGTAGTTGGCGATTCCTTTCAGTGCCTTGCCTTTCAGTTGGAGCAGGGGCAGCGTGGCGACAGGTTCTTGACTGATGAGTTGCAAAGCCGTGTCGTAATCGTAGAGTGACATGGCTTCGTCAATAAGACGTGTGTTCTGTGCGGCAAGCGAAAAGCTCAAGGCACACCACAAGAAAGTAAGGCAGATAGCTTTTGTTGTTTTCATCATGAATATGTTTTTTTAATGGTTCGTTTGGTTTTTCGGCGGTAAGATATGAAATCTCGTTAAGTTGCTGATTTCTCTTTAGTTATTATTAAATAAAGTCAACAATTATTAGGCTGTATATGCTGGCTATTTATACGTATCTGCATGCCCCATGCGTCCTAAAACAAAAAACTCTTGAAGGAAGGTTGAACAATTTATCGGCATCTGCGTTATACAAAAATAACTTTAAGAATTCGACGATTATGAAATCGCTATTATTAACAACTTCAATTTTTACACTTATGATGTACGAAATGCCAAAACTTCCGTATGCAAACAATGCATTGGAACCTGTAATCAGCCAGCAGACCATTGATTTCCATTATGGCAAACACCTGCAAACGTACGTGAACAATCTCAATGGATTGGTTCCGGGTACTGAATTTGGAAATAAAGACCTCGTGACGATTGTAGCTACAGCCCCCGATGGCGCTGTCTTTAATAATGCCGGACAAGTGTTGAATCACACACTGTACTTCCTGCAATTTGCCCCCAAACCTGCAAAGAGCGAACCTACGGGCAAGCTTGCCGAGGCTATCAATCGTGACTTCGGTAGCTTTGAAAACTTCAAGAAAGAGTTTTCGGCGGCTGCGGTAGGACTGTTCGGTTCGGGCTGGGCATGGTTGTCGGCAGACAAAAACGGTAAATTGGTTATCACCAAAGAGGCAAACGGCAGCAACCCCGTACGTGCGGGCTTAACTCCGTTGTTGGGCTTCGACGTGTGGGAACACTCTTACTATCTGGATTACCAGAACCGTCGTGCCGACCACATTGCCGCACTTTGGTCGATTATAGATTGGGATGTAGTGGGAAGCCGTCTGAAATAAGACTTAGAATTTTCCGTATTCCCGATATTCTACTTTAGCAGGAAGGGTGAAGTAAAACGTAGAACCTTCACCCTTCTTTGATTCTACTCCTATGCTTCCGCCATAGTGTTCTACAATGGCTTTGGTAATGGCAAGTCCCAGTCCGGTGCCGCGAATGTTGTAGTTCATCTTCACAAAGCGGTCGAAGATACGCTTGCGTCCCTCTTCGTCCATACCGCATCCGGTATCGGCGACATAGAAATACAGCCTTCCGTCGGCAGCACGCCGATAGCCCATCTGCACACCGCCGTTGTCGGTGTATTTCAAAGCGTTGTCCAATAAATTTTTCAGTACTTGCAGAAAGCGTTTCTTGTCGATGCGCAGGCGGCACCGTGCAATGCGTTCGGTAAATTCCACTTGTATGCCCGACTGACGCGGCTGCGAATTTATCAGTCCGCACAAGTCGCTCATTACCGCATTCACATCAATCTCTTCGTCTTGAAACTCCAGCGTGTTGGTCTCTAACTTGGAATAGTCCAGCAGGTCGTCAATCATCTGTACCAAGAAGTTGCGGTTCATGTTTATCTCTTGCAGCAACAGTATGCGTTCGTCGTGCGACAACGTGTCGGTTTCGGCAAGTATGTTGGTAAAGCCGATAATGGCATTGAGCGGCGTACGCAATTCGTGTGTCATATTGGCAATAAAGGCGTTTTGCAGTCGGCTACTCTCTTCGGACAGCTCTTGTACCTTTTTCAGCGAGGCAGCAGCTTTCTGCTTGCTCTTATGCATATAGATAACAATCGCTATAAGCAGCAAAATGATGATGACAAAGCTAAGTATAATGAGTTGATTCTTACCAATATACTCAGTGATGTAGAACGACCGAAGGGCGACGTGGAACGGTATCATAGAGAAATAAAGTTATATATAATGGTTAATACGCGACAAATGTAACAATAAAAAGCAAATATCAATACATACATACACGGTGTAATTAGCTTTTTTTGTCACAAATAATGCAGTCGCATTGAAGTATAATCCGTTACTTTGCTCCATTTCCAATGCACGAACCAAAGAAATAATGAACAAAAACCGTATGAAAAAAATAGCATTTATCCGCTACTGCTCGATAGTCTGTTTGCTTATCGGCGGTGCACCTGTGTTGTATGGACAATCGTACAGCCGATTGTGGAAACAAGTGGAACAGGCTCAGGAAAAAAGCCTGCCGAAAACCGTCGTAGCCCTTGCCGAACAGATTTTCCGTAAGGGTGCCGAAGAACAAAATGCCCCGCAGATGCTGAAAGCATATACGGTACGTTCGTATTTCCAACAACAAATTACACCCGACAGCTTCTATGTCGACCTGCAAAAGCTGGAACAATGGGCTGTGCGCGAACCCAATGCGGTGAACCGAGCCGTGCTCCATTCGATGCTTGCCGATTACTATGCCGACTTTGCAACAAGTAATCGGTGGCAACTGCGTCAACGTACCGATATGGAACTGACCGACGACGAAACACCGGCAGACATTCGACAATGGAGCAGCCTACAGTTTGCCGACAAGGTGTTGCAACATATCAACCTGTCGCTTGCCGACCCGCAGGCGTTGCTGCAAACCTCCTCGAAGAACTATACTCCGTTTGTGATACAGGGCGATGCAAGCCAATACTTTACGCACGACATGTATCACTTGTTGGCACGCCGGGCAGTGAGCATACTTAATCAAACGGTGGACATCGCAGACGACATCCGTCTGAAAGAACGCCTCGCACAACTTAACCAAGAGATGACGGACATCTATCGGCAAAAGCCCGGCAGTGAAGATGCACTGCTGCTTGTCTTAATGGATCAACCGCACTACACCGACAACATCGCCGCACTCGACAGCCTTATCACTCTTTACGGCAGTCGTGATGTGTGCGCCGAACTCTACATCAAGAAAGCGCAGGCGCAACTAAACGTCAACAAAAAAGAGGCTCTGCAAACCTGCGACGAAGGCATCGCCCGCTACCCCAAATACAACCGCATCGGTCTGTTGAAGAACATCCGCCAAGAAATCTTGGAGAAATCGGTTACCGTGCGATTCTCAAGTTTCTACTATCCGGGCGACGTGATGCCTCTTGAAATTACCCACCGCAACACCGAACGATTTACGTTGAAGTTGAACAAGAACAAAAAGACGTGGCTCACCCAAGAGATTTCGCTGAAACCGTCGGACAATTACAATGATACTATCACCAAATACAGTCTGACGGCTCCCTCGCAACCGGGTACCTACACGCCTGTTGTCGTAATAGATAAGGAGGCAAACGCCAACAATTCCGACTTCATCGTTACCCGCCTGAAAGCTATCGTAATGCCTTGGGGCGACGATAACTACGAAGTAAGAGTGGTGGACTTCAAAAGCGGACAGCCCGTAGAAGGTGCCAAGGTGGAGTTTACCCGCGGACAAATTACCGTAGTATCAACCGATACCACCAATGCCGACGGTAAAGTCTATCTGAAACGCAAGTACACCGGCAGCGAACGCATCACCCGAATGACGGTATCTAAGGGTAACGACCGTCTGCCGTCGCAGTGGATAGGCAGCGGCAGTATGTCGTGGTACGAAAATAGTACCCGCAATGCACTAACCTTGCTTACCGACCGTTCCATTTATCGCCCGGGACAGACTATATATATAAAAGGTATAGCTTACGCACAAAGCAACGACACCGCAAGCATCCTTGCCGACAAACCATACACGGTGCAACTGCGCGATGCCAATCGCAAAGAGATAGCTTCTAAAGAGGTGCGCACTGGCGACTTCGGCTCGTTTATCTCATCGTTTACGTTGCCGACGTCTTGTCTGAACGGCACCTATACCCTCATGGCAGGCAACAGTAGTATAAATGTGCGGGTAGAAGAGTACAAGCGCCCCTCCTTCGAGGTGGTGTTCGACACGCTGAAGAGTAGCTATCAATTGGGTGACACCGTACGCGTCAGCGGCAAGGTAACGACGTATAGCGGTGTACCTGTGCAAGATGCCGTGGTGCATTACAAAATAGATGGCGGAGAAATGTGGTTTTATACTCCATACAGCGACAGTACCATACAAGCAGACAGTACCGTTACCGACAGTAACGGTCTCTTTAGCTTTCCCGCTGTACTAAAGTTCGATGAAATAGATGAAGTAATAGACGAACACGAATACCGTTATTACCTTTTCGACATCGAAGCCAACGTTACCAACGAAGCGGGCGAAACCCAAAGTGCACAGAAGAGTATATACGCCGGCAATCGCTCATTGCAACTCTCTTTCTCGGAACCTAACGCACAGTTGTGCAAAGAAGACACTACCCGCTACCGCTTTGAGGCAAAAAACCTCAACGGACAAGAGATTGACATCACCGGCTCTTATAAATTGACGCAGAAAGATGCCGACGGTAAGGAACAGGTACGTCTGAGCGGAACCTTTAAGTCGAATAGACCCGACGACTTCCAAGCATGGAAGCAACTTGCATCGGGAGAGTATAAACTGGAATTCACCGCCCGTGACGACCAAAACCGCGAGGTGAAAGACGAAACCGACATCACAATCTTCTCTCTCAAAGATAAGCAGATACCTATGCAAGCCGACCTGTGGAGATACACACTCAACGACGAGTTTGATGCTACTCATCCGGCTCGCTTTGCTATCGGTACTTCGCTGAAAGATGCCTATGTGCAAATGGATCTGTTTTGCGGTAAAGAGCGTATAGAGAGCCGTAACTTTGTGATGTCTGACACGCAGCTTTACTACGAGATTCCCTACAAGGAGAGTTATGGCGACGGTGTAACCTACCTCTTTTCGTTCGTCCAAAACGGAAAGCTAAACCAAGCGCAGTTTATTCTCACCAAACGCATGGAGACTAAAACGCTGCCCATTAAGTGGAGCGTATTCCGCGACAAACTGCGCCCGGGTCAGCAAGAAGAGTGGCGGTTTGTAGTGCGGACTCCGCAAGGCACTCCTGCCGATGCCGAAGTTCTTGCCACCATGTACGATGCCTCGTTAGACCAAATTTATCCCAATAATCAGCAGTTGGCTTTGTCGTACAATCGCGCACAAACCATTGTGTCGTGGAGAGAAGACAGCAATAGCCTGATTTTTGCCCGACAAAGTGTCTTAGCGAAGTTCTTTACCGTACCTTCGTTGCTGTACGACTATTTCTATAACTCTTATCTATCACAGTCTTCGTTGCTGCGTCCGGTTCGCAACACACGTACTGTGCGGCTAATGGCAAACAGTAAGAGTTTAGCCGTGACTCAAGATATGGTGTTCGAAGAAGAACCCATGGCAGATAATGCCGAAGTAGAGATTTACTCTATAAGAGACGAGGAACAGGAAAAGAAGAGACTACAATGGAAAGAGAAACAAGATAGAAAACTCCGCACCAACTTCGCCGAAACCGCCTTCTTCTACCCCCAACTGCGTACCAACGAACAGGGCGAAGTGGTGGTCTCGTTTACCTTGCCCGAAAGCCTCACGCGCTGGAACTTCCGCGGTTATGCACACACACGCGGCATGCTCACCGGCATGTTGCAAGGTTCGGCAATCGCTTCGAAAGAGTTTATGTTGCAACCCAACTTGCCGCGCTTTGTACGGGTAGGCGACGAAACCCACATCGCAGCCATCGTAACCAATCTGACGGAGAAGAGCGTAACCGGCAAAGTACACTTTGAACTGTTCGATCTCATGACGGACAAGGTGATTACCCGCAAGCAGCAAAGCTTCAAGACCGACGGCGGCAAGAGTACCACCGTAAACTTCGGCTTTACGGCTACCGACAAGTACGACCTGTTGGGTGTGCGTATGGTTGCCGACGGCGGTGACTTCAGCGACGGCGAACAACATCTGCTGCCCGTGTTAAGCAACAAGATATACCTCACCGAAACCGTTACTATGCCAATACGGGGTAACGAAACACGCACGTTTGCACTCGACAGTCTGTTTAATCGTAACAGCCGTACAGCCACTCGGCGCAAACTCACGGTTGAGTTTACCGGCAATCCGGCTTGGCTTGCCATACAAGCATTGCCCACACTTACTCAGCCTACACGCGACAATGCCACCGCTTGGGCTACCACTTGGTATGCCAATGCCATGGCATCGTATGTGCTTGGCAGTACGCCGCGCATCAAAACAGTGCTCGACAGTTGGAAGCAAACCGACAACAAAGAGGCGTTCATGAGTACGCTGCAAAAGAATCAGGAACTGAAAAACATCGTACTCGAAGAATCACCGTGGTTGCTCGAAGCTACCACCGAAGCCGAACAGCGGGCACGTCTTACCACCTTGTTCGACGTGAACAACCTGACAAACAACAATCTTACGGCACTCAACCGCTTGCAATCGCTCCAAAACAGCGACGGCTCGTGGAGTTGGTACAAAGGCATGCCTGCCAACTACTCTATGACAAACTACATTGTGGAACTGTTGACGCGCATCACTACCATGACGGAACAAAAACCTTCGGACGACTTAACGACCCTACTGAAGAAAGCTTTTGGCTATCTGCACACGCAGATTGTCAAGGAGTATAACGATTGTCGTCAAGCCGAGAAAAACGGCACCAAGATTACCGTACCCCCGTCAGCAGCACTGGAGTATCTCTACCTCATTGCCGTCAGCGGCGAACAGGTGCCTGCGTCGGCAAGAATAGCCTACAACTATTTCCTTGTAAAAGTGCCGAACCTTATCAGTGTATCGGCAATGAACGTCAAAGCCCTCGCAGCCGTCATCTTGCTTAAAGTCGGCAAGCGTGCGGAAGCTACCGCCTTTACGGCTTCTCTGAAAGAACATCTGGTGCAAACCGACGAGCGCGGTGCCTACTTTGCCTTCTACGAAACGCCTTACCTGTGGGGTATGTTGCCCGTAAGTATTCACACCCGCGTAATGGAAGCACTGCAACTTGAAGGCGGCAACGACACCCTGCTCAGCGAAATGAAAATTTGGCTCTTAAAGCAGAAGCAAGCCACCTCGTGGGATTCGCCCGTAGCCACCGCTGATGCCGTATATGCCTTGTTTGCCAAAGACGACCGCTTGCTAACCTCGCGCGGCGATGTGCGTATCACCTTAGATAAGAAAGCAATGCAAGCCCAACCGCTGATACCCGAACTGGGTTACATAAAAGAGACCTTTGCCGAAGGTGCGCCCGAAGTGAAAACCAAACAGGTTACGGTAGAAAAGCCTGATGAAGGCATTGCCTACGGTGCAGTGTATGCGCAATATCTGTCGCCCATTGTCGACCTGAAAGGGCAGGGCGGCGAACTGGCGGTAGAGAAGCAACTCTTTGTAGAACGCACGGCATCGGACGGTCAAAGTCGTTTGCTGCCCGTTACCCCAACTACCAAGTTGGCGGTAGGCGACAAAGTGACGTCGCGCCTCACTCTGCGTGTTGACCGCGCCATGGACTTTGTGCAACTTAAAGATCAACGCGGTGCCTGCTTCGAACCGATAGGCGCACTGTCGGGCTACGTTTGGCGCAACCGCATCGGTTACTACGTGGAGATAGAAGATGCCGCAACCAATTTCTTTTTCGACCGTCTCGCCAAAGGGGTGTATGTGCTGGAATATAGCTATCGGATAGCACGTTCGGGCAAATATGTGGCAGGAATAGCTACTCTGCAATCGGCGTATGCTCCCGAATATGCAGCTCATTCGGCTTCGCAGACCGTTCAAATTAGCGGAACTGCCGAAGCAAAAGAATAGCGACTGTTTAGGAACTGTCATTGGAAACCTATACTTTTGCCACCAATAAAGAAAATACACGGATATGAACGAAAAAGAAATCAGAGAGCAATATGTCGCTATCGTTGAACTAATAAAGGAAAAACGGCTCAAAGAAGCCATTCAACTGTTAACTGTATGGATAGGAACTGAGGGGGGAAGCTTGAACGGCTTTCAGTCCCGATTAGAATCTATCGGCAATACTTACGGGTATATGTTGGAATACATGCGTAAGGGTAGCATAGACCCCGAACGGGCAAGCTTGCACGGCAAGGTGCAGTTAGACCTGTGGGAGTTGACCGACCAAATGCAGTTGACCTTGCTCGACAACGCCTCGGCACGCTACTATCATAGAGTACGTCGCAAGATTAAGACCTCCGAAGTCTATCGCCCGACTGCTTCTTTGATAAAGGTGTTGGAGTCGTACTCCGAAAGTGTAGCCCTAAGCCAAGTGAACGAATACCAAGACATAGACGAAGTACTGAATAATCACGAGAACGCCAATCAAGATCTGTTTCTGCAAACATGGGCTAACAGCGCATGGAGCAACGACGAATACACGGCAGCCAACGATGCGCTGGTGTCGGACAACCTGCCCGTCAACGACCTTTGTCTGTTGGTAAGTGCCGTAACACTGAGCTTAATGGAGTGTTTCGACGAACGCAAAATGGTGTGGCTAATGGATGTCTCGGAGCGCGAAGAAGCTGCGGTGAACCAACGGGCTAAGATTGGTCTTTTCATCCTGTTTATCCTGCAAAGCGCCCGCATCTCTCTTTACCCCAAGATAACGGCACGCCTCTCGCTACATGTCGGCGACGAAGCGTTGGCAAAAGAGTTGAACCGCATCTATATTCAGTTGCTGCTCAGCCAAGAGACTACCAAAATAGACCGACGAATACGCGAAGAGTTGATGCCCGAAATGATAAAGAACTTCAATGCCTTGAACTCCCCCTTAACGGGTAGAGACGACAACGAAGAGAGCGACGAAGAAGACAACAATCCCAATTGGAAGATAGAACAGATGCAGTCGGAACTCGACGAAGTGATACGCGAAATGAGTGAATGGCAGCTTCAAGGTGCCGACATTTACTTCACTTCTTTTGGCTACCCCATGCGGAGTTTTCTTTTCTTTAAGAAGATACAAAACTGGTTTTACCCGTTCGACTCCATGCACTCGTCGCTGGTACACGGCATCGGACTGAACAAAAATTATCCGGGCGAACAGGCTTTCAACTTTCTCGTAAGTTCGGCACTCTTCTGCGACTGCGACAAATACACCTTTTCTTTTATGCAACTGCAAGCTCCGCCCCCTTTGCGCCAAAAAATGATGGAGCAAGTGATGGCGCAATTGGATGCCGAACAAGACGTTGAACAGCAAATAGCGGAGATAAAGAAACATGCCGCCCGTCCCGAATCCATCGCCAATCAGTACATACACGACCTCTACCGCTTCTTCTACTTGAATCAGCGCAAGTCCGAGTTTACCAATATCTTTCAGCAAACTCTCATGCCCTACACCAACCCTTTGCTGGATAAGATAATGAGTCATACGCAACTGATGACAAGTGCCGCCGACTTTCTCTTTGCCAAGCAACGCTACGATGAGGCTATTGATATATATAATCTCCAAATTAAGAATCAGCAGGCGGGCGACTATATCTATCAGAAAGCCGCCTTCTGCCTACAGAAGCAAAAGCGATATGCCGAAGCGCTTGCTTACTATCGCACTGCCGACACTCTGAAGCCCGATGATGTATGGACACTGCGTCACACGGCGACGTGCTACCGCATGTTGAAGCGTTACGACGAAGCACTTGCTACCTACAAACAGGTGGAACGCATGGATGGCGACAATGCCAACACGCTGTTTTATATCGGAAGCTGTCTCGCCGAATTGGGACAACCGAACGAAGCCCTGCAATATTTCTTCAAGCTGGAATATCTCAACGAGAACAATGTCAAAGCATGGCGAGGCATCGCTTGGTGTTCGTTTGCCAAGCAGAAGTACGAGCAGGCGCTAAAGTATTACGACAAATTGCTTGCGTCGGCTTCTCCCACTACCACCGACTACCTCAATTGCGGACACTTGCACTGGGTAACGGGCAACATCGAAGCGGCAATTAAATGCTACGCGCAAGTGTTGTCGAAAGCCGATAGCCGCGACCAACTGTTCGAACTGATGCAGCACGACAGAGAGTTTCTGCTGGGGCACGGCATTGATGTAGACGCTGATTTGTCGTTGATGCTGGATATGGTGTAGAGGATATATTAGAGTATCGTCTTCAATTCCTGATACAACCGCTGCACGGGAAGACCCATAATGTTGTAATAACTACCCGAAATATATTCGACGCCGATATATCCTATCCACTCCTGCACGCCATAAGCACCTGCTTTATCCATCGGGTGGTAATGGTTGACGTAGTAAGTCATCTCTTCTTCGGAGAGGGTGGAGAAGCGCACTTCGGTACGTACCGAGAAAGTACGTTGTTGTTGGGCGGTGGTAATGCACACACCCGTAAACACTTCGTGCGTACGTCCCGACAAAGCACGCAACATACGCAAAGCATCTTCGCGGTCGTGAGGTTTGCCCAATACCTTTCCGTCCATCCACACAATAGTGTCGGCGGTAATAATCAGTTCGTCGGGTTGCATCTGCGGTATATACGCATCGGCTTTTTCCTTGGCGATATAAAGAGGAATGTCGGCTCCCTGCAACGAGGCAGGATAGGTTTCGTCGACATCGGGCAGCGTACGCACTTCGTAAGCAATGCCCAGTCCGGTCATCAATTCGCGGCGACGGGGAGAACCCGAAGCCAGTATCACTTTATACATAGATTCTGAGTGTTATGTTCGGTTATCGATTCGCTTATCAGTCGGTACAACGCTTGCATGCGGGGATTACCGGCTAAGAGTGCTTCGTGTGTTTGCATCACCTGCTTGTCGCCTCTTGCAGCCGGTCCGGTCTGTGCTTCTGCCGGCGAAAGACGGTGAATCTTTTGCGTGGTTTGGTCTATCAACGGCAACAATGCATCGAACGGTAAACAGTTTTGTCGTAGCAACTCCTCTGCCAACGCATACAGATGATTGGTGAAGTTGCATGCAAAAACCGCTGCCAGATGGAGCATACGGCGTTGTGTCGAATCGGCTTCGTACACAGCATCCGAGAGTGCGGAAGCCAGTTCTTTAAGCAACCGTACCGCGTCGGGCGAGCAACCCTCCACAAAGAAAGGCGTCTGCCGTATGTCCGGCTCCGTCTGTTTGCTGAATGTTTGCAACGGATAGAGCACCCCGTAATGCACGGCATGTTCTTGCCAAACGTTCATCGGAATGCTGCCCGCCGTATGCACCAGCAAAGCGTTGCCTTTACCGGCAGCTATCTGCGGAATCAGATGAATGAGTGCGTCATCCGCCAGCGACACCACATAGATATCGGCATCTGTTTTTACTTCATCGAGTGCGGTGGTATAGTCGGTTTCTACCTGACAGGCGAGTGCGTGCGCCGATGCTTCGGTGCGGCTATAGATGCCCGCAATGCGAAAGCCGGCGCGATGAAATGCTTTTGCCAGATGTGTGGCAACATTTCCGGCGCCTATAAAATAGATGCTGTGTGGGGATGTTTGTTCGGCAGATGAAATCATAGCTTGTTTACGTGTACCTTTTCCCACAACAAATTATCTTCGTTGAAAGGTTTGCGCTCCATGCCTTTGTGACCCACGGCAATGATACTGACTACTTGCCAGTTCAGCGGCATGTTCAGCAAGTCGCGCACATACTGTTCGGATGATGTTCCGGCGGGTGTTTCGCGTCCGCGAATCTGCGCCCAGCAACTACCCAGTCCCATATCTTCGGCTTGCAGTTGCAGCAATACGGAGGCGACGGAAGCATCTTCTATCCAAGCTTCGCTTACCATGGGGTCGGCGGCAACTACAATCGCCAAAGGTGCTTCGGCTATAAACTGACTGCCGTGTGCTTTGCACAAGCTAAGTTGTTGTAGTAGTTCTTTATCGTCTACTACCATAAATTCCCAACTGTGTTGTCCTTTGGAAGTGGGAGCCATTAGTGCGGCTTTCAGTAATGCTACGACCTGTTCTTGCGTTAATTCTTCGTCGGTAAACTTCCGCATGCTGCGGCGTTGTTTCAATAATTCTGAAAGATTTTCCATATCACATTATAAGTTTTGCCGCAAAGATAGCTAATAAACGAGGTAGATTATAATATCTCGTTATATTTCCATGCTTGAACGTGGTTGATACCGCTATACAAAAGTTTGCCCTTTCTTGTTAATCAAAGTGTAAGCAGATAAATTGTATTTATGTCATTGTGTCGCAATCTTGCGCTTTATGCTAACTCGTACTTTGCGAAAAACGTGCCTTTAAACCGCACGTTATGCATTATCTTCCGCTACTTAACGAACCAACTCGGCGAAAACAACGAATCAACTCGGCGGAAACAACGAATCATCTGCACGGAAACAACAAACTGTCGGCGGGAAAACAACGAATCAACTGCCGGCTTAGCAAATTATCTCGGCAAGTTAGTCTGTATATCCCGGCAGATTGTTGTGTTATCTCGGCAAGTTATCGTGCTAACTTGCCGAGATAATTTCATAGAGTTCTTTTTGGGGCTGTTTTTTTGCGCTGAAGGTGCTTTTAGTATTTTGACATAATTTCCTCGTATCTTTCTGTGAGTATGCGCATTAAGGTGCTATTTTTACATAGTTTAACACGCTATACGCCCACAAAAGTCACGAAGCCGTCCCGCAGTCCGAAATACGCCCGTTTTTCGAGGGTTCGTTTGACACTTTGACATTCTGTCAATGCGTCGGGTGCTGTTTACCGGCGGCACAAACGGCGGAAGTCGCAATACTCGCACTTCTTGGTGTCGTCGGTTTGGGTAAACGCTTCGTTGGTGTCGAAGAGTTGGTGCAGCAGCATTTGCAGACGTTCGCGAAACTCGTCTTCATAGAAAGCAAAGTTGTTGACGGGTGTTTTGGGTTGTCGCGGTGCACCCATCTCGATGACGGGTGTGTAGGTTTCGGAGGCGGCGCGGTGTATGTAGAGCAGGGATGGAGCTACTTTGAGCGGCTGCTTGCGACACATGATAGCGGC